>JBQCFN010000064.1:0-6296 GCA_051959035.1 Lysobacteraceae bacterium
GCATGCGACGCGAAGACGGGTGATGCCATCCTCGACCTTTGCGCAGGCGCGGGCGGCAAGTCCCTTGGGCTCGCAGCCGTGGCTCCGGGCGCTCGAATCCTGGCGACCGACAGCAACCGTGCGCGACTGTCCAAGCTGCCCGAACGGGCGGAGCGAGCAGGGGCCGAGATCGAGACCCGATTGCTGAATCCTCCGCGGGAACTCGACGAGCTTGCCGACTGGCGGGGCCACGCGGACATCGTGCTGGTCGACGCGCCGTGCTCGGGAAGCGGCACGTGGCGGCGGAATCCCGAGGGCCGTTGGCGACTCACTCCGGAGCGGCTGGACCGCGTCATCGCCGACCGCATCGCGCGCAAGCTGGTCGACGGCGCGACCACGCTGGTGGCCGAGATGGCCGACGACCCGCGCCACGAGATGCGCCTGCGCCTGGGCGCGCAACTGGAGGCGCTGATCCTGCGGCTGGAAGACGATCCGCAGCTGCGCGCGCGCATCGACCACTTCCGCGACCAGCTGCTCGAGCAGGAGGAGCTGGCGGCCTACCTGCGCAGCCTGTGGACGGACCTCGTCGCGTGGTTGCAGGCCGACGTGCGGCGCGAGGACTCGGAACTGCGCGCGCGCATCGCCCGCGCGGCGCAGGCGCTGGGCGAGGGGCTGGCCGCCGACGCCGACACCCGCGCCTGGCTCAACGGCTGGATCCAGGAAGCCTGCGAGCCGCTGATCGACCGCTACCGCGACGCGATCCGCGCCTTCATCGTCGAGCGGATCGAGCAGTGGAGCGCGGAGGAGCTCACCCGCGAGCTGGAGCTGAGCATCGGCACGGACCTGCAGTACATCCGCTACAACGGCACCGCGGTCGGCGCGCTGATCGGCGGCGCGATCTATGCGGCGGGGCAGCTGGCGCACGTGCTGGCGGGCTGAGCCGGCGCTGCGTGCTCCCGTGGAGCGTCGCGCGGTCGCGAACCGGGCCGCGCGGGGCCGGCTTCACGTCGCGCCTGCGATCGAAAATGGGGCGTCCGTGAAATTGCGGAAGCGCGCGTGGCTGCAAGCCGCTCCTGCAGGAGGCACGTTACACGCGCAGGCGTGCGGCGCCGCGGGTGTCGATGCCGACCGCGTCCTTCATCATCGCGAGCGCGCGCTGGTTGCGTTCGCGGGTGATCGAGGCGCAGCCGTCGGACGGCACGCTGACCTTGAACCGGCGCATGTGCGCGTCCATCGCCGTGGTCAGTACGCAGCCGTCGCCGGCGATGCCGGTGACGATGACGTGGCCGACGTCGAGCTGCTGCAGCAGCACCTCGAGCGGGCTGGCGTAGAAGCCCGAATGCATCGGCTTGAGCACGAGGTAGTCGTCGTGCTCGGGGAACAACGCCTTGGCGAGCGGCGCGCCGGGGGCGTCGGGCTGGCTGCAGATCGCGACCAGCTCGCGGAAATCGTTCAGCCAATGGGTGAAGTTGTCGTTGACGTAGATCGCGGGCACGCCCTGCTGCTTGAGCCGCCGCTTCAGCCGCGCGATGGTGCGCGCCACCGGGATCGCCTGCTCGCGCAGTGCCCGCGCGCCGGGGAAGTCGAGCGGGTTGATCATGTCCACGACCAGCAGCGCCGGCTTGCCCTCCCGCGTGCCCGCGCCCGACGTGGCCATCGGCCGTCCGCCTAGCCCGCGAGCAGCTCCCGCTTGCGCGCCGCGAGGCGTTCGCCCAGGTCGGCGAGGGCCTGCTTGCCCAGCAGCTTGCGCGCGCGCGGGAACATCTCCTTCTCCTCCTCGTCGGCGTGGTGGCCGACGAGCTCCTTCAGCACCTTGGCGCGGCCGCTGAACTGCTCGGAGGTGACGCTGGTCTTCATCAGGTCGGGCAGGACGAGGTCGCCGGCCGCGCGGTGCTCCTCCAGCGCCTCGAAGTACATCTTGTCGTCGTCGCTCTTCTCGCCGGCCTCCTTGAAGGCGGGATAGAAGATCTCCTCCTCGATGGAGGTGTGCGCCTCCAGCTCCTTCGCGATCTGCGCGAGCAGCTCGGTGCGCTTCTTCTCGGCGCGGTTGGTGGTCTGCTCGAGCTCGTCGAGCAGCTTGCGGACCTTGCGGTGGTCTTCCGTGAGCAGGGTGATCGCGTCCATCGGCAGGCGCCTGTCGGGAGGGAGGCGCTAGCGTTGCCGGGCGCGGCTCATGCCGGCGTGAATGCAACCCGCGCGGCCGGCGCGGATCGCCCGCAGGAGCGGCTCATCGCCGCGAGCTCTCCCCGGCCGGTGCCCGCCCGATCGACGTGGTCCGCATCGATGCGCCGACGCGCCAACATCGTGCTGCGACGGCGGCCGGGAACGGACGGGCGAGGAGCTCGCGGCGATGAGCCGCTCGTGCAAGGCGGAGCCACCAACGACAAGCCCCGCGCGGGGCGGGGCTTGCGGGGTGTTGCGCGGCGGGCGTCGTCAGGACACGTTCGGCTCGCTGAAGGCCTCGATCTCGCCGGCGAAGGCGTTGACCGGCACGCAGCTGCAGAACACGTTCTTGTCGCCGTAGACGTTGTCCACGCGCGCCACCGGCGGCCAGTACTTCTGCTGCCTCAGCGAGGGCAGCGGGAAGGCGGCGAGCTCGCGCGGATAGGCGTGCTTCCACTCGCTGGCCGCGACCTCGGTCGCGGTGTGCGGCGCGTGCTTGAGCGGGTTGTCCTCGCGGTCCAGCCGGCCGTCCTCGATCGCGCGGATCTCCTCGCGGATCTGGATCATCGCGTCGCAGAAGCGGTCGAGCTCGTGCAGCGACTCGGACTCGGTCGGCTCCACCATCAGCGTGCCGGCGACCGGGAAGCTCAGGGTCGGCGCGTGGAAGCCGAAGTCGATCAGGCGCTTGGCGACGTCCTCGGCGGACACGCCGGTGGCGTCCTTGAGCGGGCGCAGGTCGAGGATGCACTCGTGCGCGACCAGGCCGTTGCGCCCGGTGTAGAGCGTCTCGTAGTGCGGCGCCAGCTTCTTCGCGATGTAGTTGGCGTTGAGCAGCGCGACCTGGGTCGCGCGGCGCAGGCCTTCGGCGCCCATCATGGTGATGTACATCCAGCTGATCGGCAGGATGCTGGCGCTGCCGAAGCTGGCCGCCGACACCATCGCGCCGCCACCGTTGCCCGGCGTGCGCGGCCCTTCGTCGCCGAACGCCTTCGGCAGGAACGGCGCCAGGTGCGCGCGGACCGCGCACGGACCGACGCCCGGGCCGCCGCCGCCGTGCGGGATGCAGAAGGTCTTGTGCAGGTTGAGGTGCGACACGTCCGAGCCCCACTTGCCGGGCTTGGCCACGCCGACCAGCGCGTTCATGTTGGCGCCGTCGGTGTACACCTGGCCGCCGTGCTGGTGGACGATGTCGCAGATGGCGACCACGTCCTCCTCGAACACGCCGTGGGTGGACGGATAGGTGAGCATGATCGCCGCCAGCCTGTCGCTGTATTTCTCGGCGTTGCGGCGGATGTCCTCGACGTCCACGTTGCCGTTGCCGTCGCACTTGGTCACCACGACCTTCATGCCGCACAGCTGCGCGGAGGCCGGGTTGGTGCCGTGCGCGGATTCCGGGATCAGGCAGATGTCGCGGTGGCCCTCGCCGCGCGAACGGTGCCAGGCGCGGATCGCGAGCAGGCCGGCGTATTCGCCCTGCGCGCCGGAGTTCGGCTGCAGGCTGACCGCGTCGTAGCCGGTGCATTCGACCAGCATCTTTTCCAGGCCGGCGATCAGCTCCTGGTAGCCCTGCGCCTGTTCGGCCGGCGCCAGCGGGTGGATGTCGGCGAACTCCGGCCAGGTCACCGGGATCATCTCCGCGGTGGCGTTGAGCTTCATGGTGCACGAGCCCAGCGGGATCATCGTGCGATCCATCGCCAGGTCCTTGTCGGCCAGCGCGCGCATGTAGCGCAGCAGTTCGTGCTCGCTGTGGTGGGTGTTGAACACCGGGTGGGTAAGGAACTTCGACGTGCGCTCCAGGCCCTCCGGGATCAGCGCCGGGGCGCTGGCGTCGAGCGCGTCGATGTCCGGGAGCTGCGCGTCGTCGCCGCCGAAGATGCGCCACAGCAGCTCGATGTCCGCGCGGGTGGTGGTTTCGTCTAGCGAGATGCACAGGTAGCCGTCCCATGCCTTGCGCAGGTTGGCGCCCATGGACACCGCGCGCGCGGCGATCGCGTCGGTGCGGTCGCCGGTCCTGACGCCCAGCGTGTCGAACGCGCTGTCGTGGTGCCACTCGCCGAAGCCGAGCTGCTGCAGGCCGGCCTTGAGGATGGCGGTGTAGCGGGCCACGCGGGCGGCGATGCGCTTCAGGCCCTCGGGCCCGTGGTACACGGCGTACATCGAGGCCATCACCGCGAGCAGCACCTGCGCGGTGCAGATGTTGCTGGTGGCCTTCTCGCGGCGGATGTGCTGCTCGCGCGTCTGCAGGGTGAGGCGGTAGGCCTTGTTGCCCTCGGCGTCGATCGAGACGCCGATCAGGCGGCCCGGCATCGAGCGCTTGTAGGCGTCGCGGCAGGCCATGAACGCGGCGTGCGGGCCGCCGAAGCCGAACGGCACGCCGAAGCGCTGGGTGTTGCCGACGACGATGTCGGCGCCCATCTCGCCCGGCGGCTTGAGCAGGGTCAGCGCCAGCAGGTCGGTGGCGAAGATCGCCAGCGCGCCCTTGGCGTGGATCTTCGCGACTTCCTCGCTCCAGTCCAGCAGCCAGCCGCTGCTGGCCGGGTACTGGATCAGCACCGCGAAGTAGTCGTCCGCGGCGATCGCGGCGTCCCAGGACTGCGCGGAGTCGGCCACCTTGATCGCGATGCCCAGCGGCTCGGCGCGCGTGCGCATCACCTCGATGGTCTGCGGGTGCGCGTCGCCGAACACGACGATGGTGTTGCCCTTCGCCTTGGCCGAGCGCTTCGCCAGCGTCATCGCCTCGGCCGCGGCGGTCGCCTCGTCCAGCAGCGAGGCGTTGGCGATTTCCATGCCGGTGAGGTCGGCGCACATCGTCTGGAAGTTGATCAGCGCTTCCATCCGGCCCTGCGAGATCTCGGCCTGGTAGGGCGTGTACGCGGTGTACCAGGCGGGGTTCTCGAGGATGTTGCGCAGGATGACGTTGGGCACGTGGGTGCCGTAGTAGCCCTGGCCGATGAAGCTGCGGAACACCTTGTTCTTCGCGGCGATCGCGCGGATCCTGGCCAGCGCCTCGACCTCGGTCACCGGCGCGGGCAGCGCCAGCGGCGCCGGCGACTTGATCTTCGCCGGCACGATCGCGTCGGTGAACGCGTCCAGCGAGTCGTAGCCGACCACGCCGAGCATGTGCCGGACCTCGGCGTCGTTGGGGCCGATGTGGCGCTGCAGGAACGCGTCGTGGTCTTCGAGTTCGCGAAGGGCGGCCGCGCGGGAGGGCTGGGTCTGGCTCATGGAAGGCGTCTCGTGGCGGCGTGGCCGCTGCTTGTGGAAGCGAGGCGCCCCTCTGTCCTTTTGCCTGAGAGTTTGGAAGCGCGGGAAAAGGGGAGGGTGGTCCCCGCGCTTCTTGCCCCTTCGGCGCCGGCGCAGGCCCCTCGTCGTGGCCGGCCGGTCTCTCCAGAGTGTGTGCAACCGGCGGTGTGGGGGCCTGAGCGATTCCGGGCGATTGCGCCTTCGGCAGCGGGTCGTGCCCGCTTCTCCCACCGGGTGCTGCGGGCGGAATTATACCCGTCGGGGCGGAGGGCCGGGCCGCCCGGATGCTGGTCGGGCCCCGAAAGCGGCGGCAGGGCGGGGCGCGGTCGTCGCAGCGGCTGCAGGAGCGGCTGCAGGAGCGGCCCATCGCCGCGGGCCTTTCCACCCGGGCCCAGCATCGTCTGCGGTTGCAGCGGCGACGCTTTGCCTAACAACGCAGGCCCGGGCGAAAAGCGCGCCGCGATGAGCCGCTCCTGCAAGGGGACGCCGGCGTGGGCGGAGGCGGCCTTACCATGGGCGCCCCCGCCGGATGCCCGCCAATGCCAACGCCCCCGTTCCAGCTGCAGCGGATCGACCATGTGGTGCTGCGCGTGCGCGATGTCGCCGCGATGCAGGCGTTCTACTGCGACGTGCTCGGCTGCCGCGTCGAGCGCCGGCAGGACGCCATCGGCCTGGTGCAGCTGCGCGCGGGCGACGCCCTGATCGACCTGGTCGACGTCGCGGGCAAGCTGGGACGCGCCGGCGGCGCCGCGCCGGGGCACGAAGGCCGCAACATGGACCACCTGTGCCTGCGCGTCGAGCCCTTCGACCGCGCCGCGGTCGCCGGCTACTTCGAGGCGCGGGGCGTGCGCCTCGGGGAGTTCGGGTCGCGCTACGGCGCCGAGGGCGAGGGCCCTTCGCAATACCTGTTC
>JBQCFN010000065.1:0-10257 GCA_051959035.1 Lysobacteraceae bacterium
TGCTGTCCGAGGTGAAGCGCCAGCTCGGCGTGCCGGTGCTCACCGACGTCCACGAATACACGCCGATGGACGAAGTGGCGTCCGTGGTGGACGTGCTGCAGACGCCGGCGTTCCTGTGCCGGCAGACCGACTTCATCCAGAACGTGGCGCGCGCCGGCAAGCCGGTGAACATCAAGAAGGGCCAGTTCCTCTCGCCGTGGGAGATGAAGCACGTCACCGACAAGGCGAAGGCGACCGGCAACCAGCAGATCATGGCCTGCGAACGCGGCGCGAGCTTCGGCTACAACAACCTCGTCAGCGACATGCGCTCGCTCAGCGTGATGCGCGACACCGGCTGCCCGGTGGTGTTCGACGCCACCCACAGCGTGCAGCTGCCCGGCGGCGCCGGCGGCAAGTCCGGCGGCCAGCGCGAATTCGTGCCGGTGCTGGCGCGCGCGGCGGTGGCGGTGGGCATTTCCGGCCTCTTCATGGAAACCCACCCCGATCCCGACAAGGCACTGAGCGACGGGCCGAACGCCTGGCCGCTGCCGAGGATGCGCGCCTTGCTGGAGACGCTGCTCGAACTGGACCGCGTCGCCAAGCGCAACGGATTCCTCGAAACCGGCGCCTGAGGCGCCGCTTTTCCATCCCGGTTTTTCCCGTTCAACCAGCCCCTGCGACCCCATGACCACGATCGCCAAGATCCACGCCCGCGAAATCCTCGACAGCCGCGGCAATCCCACCCTCGAAGCCGAAGTGACCCTCGCCGACGGCAGCTTCGGCCGCGCGGCGGTGCCGTCCGGCGCGTCGACCGGCACCAAGGAGGCGGTCGAGCTGCGCGACGGCGACAAGACCCGCTACCTCGGCAAGGGCGTGCGCAAGGCGGTAGAAAACGTCAACACGACGATCGCGACCGCGCTGCAGGGCTTCGACGGCGACCAGGCCGCGCTCGACCGCCGCCTGGTCGACCTCGACGGCACCGAGAACAAGGGCCGCCTGGGCGCCAACGCGCTGCTCGGCGTGTCGCTCGCGAACGCGCACGCGGTCGCGGCGAGCAAGCAGGTTCCGCTTTGGCGGCACCTGATGGATGTCGCCGCCGTCCCTGGCGCGACGTCGTCGGCTTCGGATGGCCCGGCCCGGCCATCCATGGCCGGGCGCTCGCAGGAGCAGGCGTTGCCGATCGGGCAACGCCTGAGCGCTCCTGCTCTCCCGGTGCCGATGATGAACATCATCAACGGCGGCGCGCATGCCGACAACAACGTCGACCTGCAGGAATTCATGGTGCTGCCGGTCGGCTTCGATTCCTTCGCCGAGGCGCTGCGCTGCGGCACCGAGATCTTCCACGCGCTGAAGTCGGTGCTGAAGGGCCGCGGCCTGTCGACCGCCGTCGGCGACGAGGGCGGCTTCGCCCCCGACCTGCGCAGCAACGCCGAGGCGCTGGACACCATCCTCGAGGCGATCGGCAAGGCCGGCTACAAGGCCGGAGAGGACGTGCTGCTCGGCCTCGACGTGGCCTCCAGCGAATTCTTCGACAACGGCAAGTACAACCTCACCGGCGAAGGCAAGCGCCTGACCAGCGAGCAGTTCGTCGACTTCCTGGCCAACTGGTGCGCGCAGTACCCGATCGTCACCGTCGAGGACGGCATGGCCGAGCACGACTGGGCCGGCTGGAAGCTGCTCACCGAGCGCCTCGGCCAGACGGTGCAGCTGGTCGGCGACGACCTGTTCGTGACGAACCCGCGCATCTTCCGCCAGGGCATCGAGGAACACGTCGCCAACGCGATCCTCATCAAGGTCAACCAGATCGGCACCCTGACCGAGACCCTCGAGGCGATCGCGATGGCCGACGCCGCGCGCTACGCCGCGATCGTCTCGCACCGCTCCGGCGAGACCGAGGACACGACCATCGCCGACATCGCGGTCGCCACCACCGCGACCCAGATCAAGACCGGCTCGCTGTGCCGTTCCGACCGCGTCGCCAAGTACAACCAGCTGCTGCGCATCGAGGAGCAGCTGGGCGCGCAGGCGCGCTACGCCGGCCGCGACGCCTTCGTCTCGCTCAAGCGCTGACCGGGAGCGCGAACCTCGCCCATGCGCGGCCTGCGGATCATCGTGGTGGTGCTCGTGGCGCTGCTCGCGTGGCTGCAGGTCCGCCTGTGGGCGGGCGAGGGCAGCGAGCGCGAGGTCGCGGCGCTGCGCGCGCAGGTCGAGCGGCAGGCGCACGACAACGCCGGGCTGCGCCAGCGCAACGATGCGCTGGCCGCCGAGGTCGAGGACCTCAAGTCCGGCGAGGCCGCGGTCGAGGAACGCGCGCGCAGCGAGCTCGGCATGATCAAGCCGGGCGAGACCTTCTACCGCGTGGTCGAGGCGCCTCCGCCGGCCGCGCCGCCGGCGCCGGCGCAGGGCGGTGGCGAGGACGCCGGCGACGGCGACGGGACGCGCGCGCCATGACCTGGGCCATCGTTCCCGCGGCCGGGCGCGGCACCCGCTTCGGCGCCGAGCTGCCCAAACAGTACATCGCCGTCGCCGGGCAACCGCTGATCGCCTACAGCCTGCTCGCGCTGCTGGCGCACCCGGCGGTGGAGGGCGCGGTGGTCGCGCTGGCGCCGGGCGATGCGTACTGGCCGGGCTGGAGCGAGCTGTCGGGCAAGCCGGTGCTGACCTGCGTGGGCGGCGAGGAGCGCGCCCATTCGGTGCAGGCGGGCCTTGCCGCGCTGCCGGACAGCGTGCGCGCCGACGACTTCGTGCTGGTGCACGACGCCGCGCGTCCCAACCTGCGCCTGGAAGACCTCGACCACCTGCTCGAGCGCGGCCGCGCCGATCCGGTCGGCGCCGTGCTGGCCGCGCCGGTGCGCGACACGCTCAAGCGCGCCGGTGGCGATGGCGGCATCGACGGCACCGAGCCGCGCCAGCACCTGTGGCGCGCGCTCACGCCGCAGCTGTTCCGGCGCATGCAGCTCAGCCGCGCGCTGGAGGCGGCCAGCCGCGACGGCGTGGCGGTCACCGACGAATCGATGGCGATGGAGCGCCTGGGCCACCGGCCGCTGCTGGTCGAGGGCGCCGAGGACAACTTCAAGATCACCACCGCGGCGGACCTGGCGCGGTTCGAATTCACCCTGCTGCGCTGACGCATGGACATCCGCATCGGCCATGGCTTCGACGTGCACGCCTTCGGCGATGGCGACCACCTCATGCTCGGCGGCGTGCGCGTGCCGCACGCGCGCGGGGTGCTGGCGCACTCGGACGGCGACGTCGTGATCCATGCGCTGTGCGACGCGATCCTCGGCGCGCTCGCGCTCGGCGACATCGGCCGGCATTTCCCGCCGTCGGATCCGCGCTGGAAGGGCGCCGACAGCCGCGTGTTCCTGCGCCATTGCGTGGCGCTGGCGCGCGAGCGCGGCTGGACGGCCGGCAACGTGGACCTCACCGTCGTGTGCGAGCGGCCGAAGATCGGCCCGCAAGCGGAGGCCATGCGCGCCGCGCTGGCCGCGGACCTCGGCGTTGAAGTCGACGCGGTCAGCGTCAAGGCCACCACCACCGAGACGCTCGGCTTCACCGGTCGCGCGGAAGGCATCGCCGCGCAGGCCGTGTGCCTGCTCGTGCGCGCATGAGCGAAGAGCTGCCGCGCGCGCACGGCGCCGCGGTGCTGGCCGGCGCCATGCGGGTCGCGCCGGAGGATTTCCGGGTCGAGGAAGTCGACGCCTTCGCCGCGAGCGGCAGCGGCGAGCACCTGCTGCTCACCGTCGAAAAGCGCGGCATGAACACCGCGTACGCGGCGCAGCGCATCGCCCGCTGGGCCGGCGTGGCGGACCCGGCGGTCGGCTATGCCGGCCTCAAGGACCGGCACGCGGTGACCGTGCAGCGCTTCTCGGTGCACCTGCCGAAGAAGCAGGCGCCGGAGACCGCGTCGCTCGAATCGCCGGAGTTGCGCGTCCTGCGCGCCGACTGGCACGCGCGCAAGCTGCCGCGTGGCGCGCTCGCCGGCAACCGCTTCGAACTGGTGCTGCGCGAGGTCGACGGCGACCGCGCGGCGATCGAGGCGCGCCTACAGGCGATCGCCACCCGTGGCGTGCCCAACTATTTCGGCGAGCAGCGCTTCGGCCGCGAGGCTGGCAACGTGGCCGCGGCGCTGGCGATGTTCGGCGGCCGCCGCGTGCGCCGCGAGCAGCGTGGCCTGCTGCTGTCGGCGGCGCGCTCGGAGCTGTTCAACCGCGTACTGGCCGCGCGGGTGGAAAGCGGTTGCTGGGACCGTCCGCTCGAGGGCGAGGTCTGGATGCTCGACGGCAGTCGCAGCGTGTTCGGTCCGGAGCCGTGGAACGAGACGCTGGCGGCGCGCTTGGACGCCTTCGACATCCATCCGACCGCGCCGCTGTGGGGCGCGGGCGAATTGCGCTCGATCGGCGCGGCGCGCGCGCTCGAGCTCGCGGCGCTGGAGCCTCCGCCCGGCCCGGCGCTGCGGAGCGGGCTGGAGCGCGCGGGCCTGGCGCAGGAGCGCCGCGCCACCCGCCTGCGCGCGGACGGCCTGACGTGGGAATGGGGCGATCCCGGCGTGCTCATCCTGCGTTTCGAGCTGCCGCCGGGCGCCTATGCCACCGCCGTCCTCGCCGAACTCGGCCCCCTGCAGGACCGCTCATCGGAAAGCCGGATCGCGCACGGTCCCGTGAAACCCGCCGGCGTATAACGGGTTCGACGGCCCGGATCGCCCTGGCCGTCCGTGTGAAGGAGAGACGACATGAAAGCCATGCAGCTTGCTGGTGTGCTCGTCCTGTCGATGACGGCGCTCGCCGGCTGCGCCACCCAGGCGGAAGCGGTACGCGCCGCGCCCGACGACGAGAACGTCGACCTGGCCTACGTGGCCTCGGTGGAAGCGGCCGCCCGCGAGCATTTCGTCGATGTCCGGTGGGTCAACCCGCCGCTGAAGCATCCGGCCGACCAGAAGGTGACCAGCCGCTAGCGCGGGCCGCGCCGGCCCCGCAGCAGCACCAGGACCGCGCCGTGCCCGCCCTGCGCGGGCGGCGCGGAATGGAAGGCCAGCACGTCCGCCCGCTGGCGCAACAGCCGGTCCACCAGGTTCTTCAGCACCGGCACGCCGGTTTCCGAATGCAGGCCCTTGCCGTGCACGATGCGCACGCAGCCGAGTTCGGCCTGCACCGCGTCCCTGAGGAAGTCCCGCAGCATCGCCTCCGCGCGCGCCGCGTCCGCGTGGTGCAGGTCGAGCTCGTCCTGCGCCGCGTACTGGCCCCGGCGCAGGCGCTGCAGCACGCGCGGCGGCGTCCCGTCGCGCCGCCATGCAAGCCCGTCGCCGCTTTCCAGCTGGTCGATGCCGCCGGTGCGGCGGAACTGCGCGCGCGCCTCGTCCTCGTCGCGCTCGGCCATGCGCGGGCGCGGGCGCGGTTTGGGCGCGGAGGGCGGTGCCGGGCGTGACGGCAACTCGCGCACCGGGCCGATCGCTTCGCGGAACAGCGCGGCGTCGTCGACCTCGGGTGCGGGCGGATCGCGTGGTGTGCGCTTGGCCATCGCCGCCAGCCTAGCGTGAATGCGAACTGCGTCGTAGTGCGCGCCGCGGACCGCGCGCGGGCATCCGCTATCATGGGCCATCGCTTCCCAAGGACACGCCCCAGGCCGCATGCGCGTACTCGTGAGCAACGACGACGGCGTCGACGCCCCCGGCATCCGGATCCTCGCCGACGGGCTGCGCGAGGCCGGCCACGAGGTGCTCGTCGTCGCCCCCGACCGCGACCGCTCCGGCGCCAGCAATTCGCTCACCCTCGACGGGCCGGTGCGGGTGGTGCAGTCCGATGCCGCGACCTGGCGCGTGTTCGGCACCCCGACCGACTGCGTGCACGTCGCCATCACCGGCATGCTCGACGAGGAACCCGACATGGTGGTGTCGGGGATCAACAACAGCGCCAACCTCGGCGACGACGTGATCTATTCCGGCACCGTCGCCGCGGCGATGGAAGGGCGCTTCCTCGGCCTGCCGTCGGTCGCGGTGTCGCTGGTCACCGCCGACCGCGTCGGCCGCCACTACGAGAGCGCCGCGCGCGCCGCCGCCGGAATCATCGCCCGCCTGCAGGTCGATCCGCTGCCGGCCGACACCATCCTCAACGTCAACGTGCCGGACCTGCCGTGGGAGCAGATCCGCGGCTTCGAGGTCGGCCGCCTCGGCCATCGCCATCGCGCCGAACCGTGCATCCCGCAGCGCGATCCGCGCGGCCGCACCTGGTGGTGGGTAGGCGCGGCGGGCGCCGCCGACGACGCCGGCCCCGGCACCGACTTCCACGCCATCGCCACCGGGCACATCGCGATCACCCCGCTGCACGTCGACCTGACCCGCTACCACGCGCTCGAGCAGGTCGCGAGCTGGGTCGGTGGCCTCTCCACGTCGCTGGACGTGCGCGCATGACCGCGCGCCTGCGCCTGCAGCCCGAGGCGATCGGCCTGGGCATGACCTCGCAGCGGGTGCGCGACCGGCTGATCGAGCGGCTGCGCGCCAGCGGCATCGCCGACGAGCGCGTGCTCAACGCGATCCGCACCGTGCCGCGCCACCTGTTCGTCGACGAGGCGCTGGCCACCCGCGCCTACGAGGACACCGCGCTGCCGATCGGCCACGGCCAGACCATCTCCCAGCCCTGGGTGGTGGCGAAGATGACCGAGGCGCTGTTCGCCGACGGCGCGCAGCCGAAGAAGGTGCTGGAAGTCGGGACCGGCTCGGGCTACCAGGGCGCGATCCTCGCCGCGCTCGGGCTCGAGGTGTACACCGTCGAGCGCATCGGGGAACTGCTGCGCGTGGCGCGCAAGCGCTTCCGCCAGCTCGGGCTCAACGTGCGCAGCAAGCACGACGACGGCCGGATCGGCTGGCCCGAGCACGCGCCGTTCGACGCGATCGTGGTCACCGCCGCCGCGCCGGCGCTGGTCGACGCATTGACCGCGCAGCTGGCGCCCGGCGGCACCCTGGTCGCGCCGGTCGGGCCGGGCGGCGCGCAGGCGCTGCATTGCCTGCGCAAGGGCGCCGACGGCGCGCTGCATGCGCGCGAGCTCGGCAGCGTCGTGTTCGTGCCGCTGCTGTCGGGGCTGGTCGACTGATGGCGGCTGCGCGCGGGCCGGGGAGGGGGCGATGAAGGTCTTCGCGCCGCTGTACGCGAAGGCGATCGCGTGGGCGCGCCATCCGCGCGCGCCGCTGCTGCTGGTGCTGCTGAGCTTCGCCGAGGCGGTGTTCTTCCCGGTCATGCCGGAGGTGATGCTCGCGCCGATGTGCCTGTCGCAGCCGCGGCGCAGCTTCCGCTTCGCCTCGCTCAGCCTGGTTGGTTCGCTGGCCGGCGCGGTGCTGGGCTACCTGCTCGGGCATTACGCCTTCGAGCTGGTGAAGCCGGCGCTGGCCTCGCTCGGCTGGATCGGCCGCATCGATGCCCAGGTCGCCGACCTGCGCGCGCTTGCCCAGCAGGCGCCGTGGAAGCTGTTCTGGCTGCTGGTGCTGGCGGGCTTCACCCCGATCCCGCTGAAGTTCTTCACCTGGGCCGCCGGGATCGTCGGCGTGCCGATGCTGCCGTTCCTCGCCAGCATGCTGGTCGGGCGCGGCAAGCGCGTGTACCTCGTCGCGCTCGCCATCCGCCTCGGCGGCGAGCGCGCGGAGGCGGCGCTGCGGCGCTACATCGAGCCGATCGGCTGGGTCGCGCTGGCGCTGCTGGCGGCCGCGGCCGGATACCTCGCGATGAGGGCGCACGCGGCATGAGCCGGTGGCGGACAACGGCGTGCGCGGCCTGCATCGCCGGGCTGCTGGCCGCCTGCGGCAGCAGCCACGTGATCCGCGGCCCATCGCCGGTGCGCGTCAGCGCGCCGAAATACGGCGCCAGCGTGGTGGTCAAGCGTGGCGACACGCTGTACCACATCGCCACCAGCAACGGCATCAGCGTGCTCGACCTGGCGGTGTGGAACGACGTCGCGCCGCCGTACACCATCTATCCCGGCCAGCGCCTGCGGCTGTATCCGCGCGAGCGCGTGGCGCAACGCGCCTCATCGCCGCGGCCTGCGTCGCCTCCGGTCGCACGCGCGCCCGCGCCGGGCGCCACGGCACCGAGGCCGGCGGGCGCCACGCCGGCCCCGACTCCCGCGCCGTCGCCGGCCGCCATCCCGAGCGAGCTCGCCTGGCGCTGGCCGACCGCCGGCGACCTCGTCGGCCGCTATGCCGAGGGCGACCCGACCCGCCAGGGCATCGACCTCGCCGGCAAGCCGGGCCAGCCGGTGCTCGCCGCGGCGGACGGCGTGGTCGTGTATTCCGGCTCCGGGCTGGTCGGCTACGGCGAGCTGGTGATCGTCAAGCACAACGACAACTGGCTGTCCGCCTACGGCCACAACCGCGCACGCCTGGTCAACGAGGGCCAGCTGGTGAAGGCGGGCCAGCAGATCGCCGAGATGGGCCACACCGGCGCCGCGCGCGACATGCTGCATTTCGAGATCCGCTACAACGGCAAGCCGGTGGATCCGCTGCGCTACCTGCCGCCCCGGTAGCGAGCGCGCTGCCGTGGGGCCTGCGCGTCCCGTCGTGGCTTCGGAGCGATGGGCAGGAGCGGCGTCCGGGCCGCTGGGAGTGCTGGGCGCGTGCCGTCGCTGGAGGCCGGCCCGCCGCCGCGCCACGGTGCGCGGTTTGGCCGGCCCCCGCCTGCCGGATCAAGCCCGGGCCTGCAACGGGCCGGATGCGTCGCCGACAGCGCGCCAGCGTCGCGCGCTAACCGCGCGGGAATGCGGCGCGGACATGCGCGCCGGGACCCGCGATCGCCTTCGCCCACCCCGCGGCGAGCCTGATCCACGCGTATTGCCCCAGGTGCCCACAGCCGGAGAAGAGCAGGTAGCTGCCGAAGCGGCGCAGGTGCGAAACGAGGGGAACCGAACGGGTCATCCCGTCCGCGATGGTCAGCGCCGGCGCGCAACGCCGCCAGAGCAGGACCAGGAATGGCTTGCCGATGTCGGCGAACATCGCCAGCGCCTGCACGCCCAGCAGGGTGAACAGCAGGTCCAGCCCGGCCGCGTCGAACAGCGGCACCAGCAGGCGGAGTTCCGGGTGGCTCCACAGCGCGAGGAGCAGCAGCATCGTGGCGATGCCGGCCAGGCGGCGGATCCATCGCTCGTGCCTGGACAGGAAGGACTTCACGGCGTGGCGGTGCTCCAGACCGGATCGGGGCCGAAAGACCGGCGGGCGTGTTCGTCCCGCTCGACACCGCCGACGTGGCGGCGGCGGCGGCGGTCTTCAAGGATTCCATCATCCGCCACCGGCACGGCAACACCGGCCGCGGGGGCCAGGAGGCAGCAGGGGCAGGTCACGTTGCTCTTTCGCATTCGCGGCTGGCGCCGTCCTGGCCCCTTCCCGCCAGCTTCACCGGCACCAGCTTGCGCGGATGGGTCACGCTGCGCCGGTGCCAGCGGAACAGCATGCGCCAGCGGACGGTGCCGCAACCGCAACTGCGCCCGTGGAACAAGCGCCGCGGCAGGGCCGATGGGATGCGCCATCTGGATGGCCGACTGGCTGCGCCGCGGGCGGCGCCGTGCGGCGGATTGTCCGGCGCATTGCCCGGTCCAGCGACCGGCGGCCGCACCTCGCGCGTTCAATCGAGGAATTTCCAGGTCTCGGCGCCATCGAAGCGCCGCACCACCACGGAATCCAGGAGCGAAGGCGCGAAGTTCCGCAGGTTCACCCCATGGCGAGCTCCCGGCGCCGGGTCCATCGGCTCCCAGTGGGTGGCGATGCCGCAGGTCCTGCAACGGAAATTCCGCAGGGTGCGGTCACCCCAGACGTAGCTTTCCGTCTGTTCCGGATGGCCCTGGATCGAGACGGTGCCAAGCGCGTAATAGGCCCAGATGCCACCCGTGCGCCGGCACAACGAGCAGTTGCAACTCGTCGCCATGACCGGCGCCGCCGGAAGCACGAGGCGGACGGCCCCGCAGTGGCAGGAGCCTTGCAGCGCGGAACGCGGTTCGTCGGTCACGGGGACGCCTCGTGTCGGGAGTGCCTGGCCGCCGGATCAAGTCCGGCCCGTCGGTGGAAACGCGAAACGGCACGCCTGGCCGGTTGCCTTGCACTGGTCACCCGCGCCGGCCGCGACGCGGGTTTCGCCCGCAAGGATCTCATACCGGTGACGGCGGAAGCCTGTTAGGGGCAGCGGCCATGCGTGCCCATGGCGCGTACACTCCCCGGCGCAAGCCGCCTGTCGAGAACGCGAACCCTTGGATTTTCGACCAGCACGGCGTGGTCGGCGCGGCCAGCATTGCATCGAGGTGTGCGGG
>JBQCFN010000066.1:0-5304 GCA_051959035.1 Lysobacteraceae bacterium
GCCGAAGGCGGCCGCGTCCGCGGACGCGCCGGCGCTTTCCGTGCAGGTGCGCCTGGACCCCGCGCTGGCCGCGCGCGTCGGCCGCGATGCGACGGTGTTCGTGATCGCGCGCCTGCCAGGCGGGCCGCCGATGCCGGTCGCGGTCGAGCGCCACGCCGCCAGCGAGCTGCCCTTCACCGCGACGCTCGACGACGGCGACAGCCCGATGCCGAGCGGCAAGCTGTCGGCGCAGCGCGAGGTCGAAGTGCTCGCGCGCGTTTCGCGCGCCGGCAATGCGATGCCGCAGGCGGGCGACCTCGAATCGGCGCCGGTGCGGATCGCGCTGCCGGCGTCGAAGCCGATCGCGCTGTCCATCGACCACGCGCGCGAATGAGCCCGGGCGCGGCGGCGCCCATCCCCACCACGCCAGCGCCTTGCCGTCTTCTGCGAAAATCGCCGCGACGCCACCTGGCGCCGCGCCTGCAGGACGACGGATCTCCCGCATGACCGAATTCATCCCGCCCGGCACCCGCTTCCATGCGCTGCCTTCGCCCTTCCCGATGAAGCGCGGCGGCGTGCTGCACGGCGCCCGCATCGCCTACGAGACCTGGGGCACGCTGTCGCCCGCGCGCGACAACGCGATCCTGATCCTCACCGGGCTGTCGCCCGACGCCCACGCCGCGGCGAACGACGCCAACCCGGAGCCCGGCTGGTGGGACGCCATGGTCGGCCCCGGCAAGCCGATCGACACGGAGCGCTGGTTCGTCGTGTGCACCAACGCGCTCGGCAGCTGCAAGGGTTCGACCGGGCCGGCCTCGCCCGATCCGGCCACCGGCGAGCCCTACCGGCTCGACTTCCCGGAACTGTCGATCGAGGACGGCGCCGACGCCGCCTACGAGGTCGTGCGCGCGCTCGGCATCGGGCGCCTTGCCTGCGTCATCGGCAACTCCATGGGCGGGATGGCCGCGCTCGCCTTCCTGCTGCGCCACCCGGGCAGCGCGCGCAGCCACGTCAACATCTCCGGCAGCGCGCGCGCCCTGCCGTTCTCGATCGCGATCCGCTCGCTGCAGCGCGAGGCGATCCGCCTCGATCCGCAGTGGAACCACGGCCGTTACGACGACGACCACTATCCGGACGCCGGCATGCGCATGGCGCGCAAGCTCGGCGTGATCACCTACCGCTCGGCGCTGGAATGGGATGGCCGCTTCGGCCGCGTGCGGCTGGATTCGGACCGCCGCGACGACGAGGACCCCTTCGGCCTCGAGTTCGAGGTCGAGAGCTACCTCGAGGCGCATGCGCGCCGCTTCGTGCGCCGCTTCGACCCCAACTGCTACCTCTACCTCAGCCGCTCGATGGACTGGTTCGACCTCGCCGAGCACGGCGGCGGCGACGTGATCCGCGGGCTGGCCCGGATCCGCGTGGAAAAGGCGCTGGCGATCGGCGTGCATACCGACATCCTGTTCCCGCTGCAGCAGCAGGAGCAGGTGGCCGACGGCCTGCGCGCGGGCGGCGCGGATGCCAGCTTCCTGCCGCTGCCCTCGCCCCAGGGCCACGACGCCTTCCTGGTCGACATCGAACGTTTCGGGCCCGCGGTGGCCGGCTTCCTCGCCGGGCTCTGAGCAGGCCGTCCGATGGCCGGGGCCCAGCGGTCGGCACCGCGCGCGTTTTTCACATGCCGTCGCGAAGGCCCGTGCTTGTTCCGGTTTAGAATCGGGCCATGACCGATGCGCCCGCCGTCCCCTGCCTCGACTTCCCCGGCCAGGCCAAGCTGGTCGCGGCCGTCGATGCGGCGGTGGTGGCGGGAGATGCCCACGCGGTGACCGCCGCGCTGCGCAACGCGATGTGCAGGCTGATGCGCGACGAGGACGTGCGCCTGCCCGATTGCGTGCACGATCCGATCACCGACCACTACGCGCGCCGCGAGCTGTACCGCAGCCGCGCGCACGGCTACAGCGTCGTCGCGATGACCTGGGCGCCCGGCCAGGGCACGCCGGTGCACGACCACGCCGGGCTCTGGTGCGTGGAAGGCGTCTGGCTCGGCGAGCTCGAGATCGTGCAGTACGAACTGCTGGAACGCGACGGCGACCGCTGCCGCTTCCGCGCCGCCGGCGGCATCCACGCCGGCCCCGGCAGCGCGGGCAGCCTGATCCCGCCGCACGAGTTCCACACCATCCGCAACGCCAGCGCGGACGCGATCGCCATCTCCCTGCACATCTACAAGGGGCCGATGGACCACTGCACGACCTTCGTGCCCACCGGCGGCGAGTGGTACGTGCGCGCGCCGAAGACCCTCTGCACCGACGCCGCGCGCTGAGCGGCCGCGCCGGGGGCGTCGGCTATACTGCCCGCCCGCGCCGGAATGGCGGAATCGGTAGACGCAGCGGACTCAAAATCCGCCGCCCTCAAAAGCGTGTGGGTTCGAGTCCCACTTCCGGCACCAGGATGTCACGGGCCATGGCGCGGTCCGCGACCAGCGCACGATCCCGTCGCTCATCCCAATGGCGCGCTGACACCGCGCGCGCTGAAGAGATGGCGCGTGCGGAACCAGCCGCGGGCGCGCGACAGCGGGACGTCGGCGACCTGGGGGGAGCAGGCGCCGCCGACGAGGAAGGGAAGCTGCGCCTTCGGCCCGACGGCGATCCAGTAGCCCTCGGGGTCGTCCTCCAGCGCCACCGCCAGCGCGGTTGCGCGCGCTTCCGTCATCAGGGCGGCGGCCGCGTTGCGCAGGTCCGCGTGCAGGTGCTCCATTTGCGATGCCATCCCGCTCTCCTCTCCGGTTGGGGCCAATGCGAATCGCCAATGCCCTTCCCAACGACATGCCAGCGCAAAGGGGGACTGCTTTGGAGAAAAAAAACCGGATGCCACACGCGTGGCGCATTCAGGGGCGTGACGGCGGCGGGCTGCGGATCGTCGCGCCGGCGCACGGAGACGGGCCTGTCGGCTTTCCAGGCCGCAAAAAGCTGAAGGCCCAGTCTCACGCGGTTGCTGGACCGCGGAGGGGACTGGACCTTCATGTGCCGAAGACCAACTGGACTGCGGGATTCCGGACTTCGTCCGTGCCCGCGTGGCCTGTTCCTTCTCCGACGCTCGCAGCCTAGCGCGGCGCGGGTGACATCGACGTCAAGGCGACGCGCCGTTCGTCGGCGCCACGTCCTCGTCCACCTCGTCGCTCCACGGCCACCAGCCGCGGCCGCTGCGCGCGTAGCGGTCGGCCGCGCGCTCGAAGCGGTTGCGCACGCTGACGCCGCCGCAGGCGAGGTACAGCGGGAGGAACAGCGGGCCGAGCGCCATCGCCTGCAGCACATGCGCGCGTTCGTGCGCGGCGAGGCTGACGGGCGCCTCCTCGCCGAGCCCCGCGCGGTGCGCGTAGGTCGCGCAGGGCACGTCCAGGCGTTCGCCGGTGTGCAGGATCACGTTGCCCAGCGTGAGCGCGCCGCCCGGCCCCCACGGATAGCGCTGGAACACCAGCGCGAACTCGCGCGGGCGCCACTGCAGGCGCGCGCCGAACGGCAGCGCGGCGAGCCCGGCGAGCAGGCCGAGCAGCGTGTTCGGCACCGCCCACGCCGCGCCGGCCGCGAGCGCCAGCGCGCGCATCTCAGGAGCGCCTGGCCAGCCAGTCGTGGATCGCCGACGGGACTTCCTTCTGCGCGCGCCCCGACACGTAGACGCCGATGTGGCCGCCGCGGAACGACAGCTCGGTGTAGTCGTCGGTGCCGGCGAGGCCCCTGAGCGCCTTCGACGATTCCGGCGGCACGAGGTGGTCCTGCTCGGCGAAGATGTTGAGCACCGGCATCTCGACCATGCCCAGGTGCACCTCGCGCCCGCCGATGCGCACGCCGCCCGCGACGAAGCCGTTGCCCTGGTAGAACTGCCGGACGAACTGGCGGAAGGCTTCGCCGGCGAGGTCCGGGGAATCGAAGATCCACTTCTCCATCCGCAGGAAGTCCTCGACCGCCTTGCGGTCGTCGAGGATGTCGGCGAGGCCGGCGTATTTCTGCAGGTTGAGCCGGAACGGCTTGAGCATCAGGTAGCACCAGTTCATCAGGTCCGCCGGCACGTTGCCGAGGGTGTCGACGAACAGGTCCACGTCGAGCTCGCGCGTCCAGTTCGACAGCATGTTGTCGCCGGCGTGGAAATCGACCGGCGTGACCATGGTGACGAGGTTGCGCACCTTGTCCGGGTGCAGCGCCGCGTAGCACAGCGCGAATGCGCCGCCCTGGCAGATGCCGAGCAGGTTGACGGCGTCGAGGCCGTGGGCCCGGCGCAGGTGGTCCACCGCGCCGCCGAGGAAACGCTCGATGTAGTCCTCGAGCGTGAGGTAACGGTCGGAACGGTCCGGGTAGCCCCAGTCGATGACGTAGACGTCCTCGCCGCGCGCGAGCAGGCCGCGGACGATCGAACGGTCGACCTGCAGGTCGACCATGTACGGCCGGTTGACCAGCGCGTAGCTGACCAGCAGCGGCACCTTCGCGGTCGGCGCCTGTTCGCCGCGGAAGCGGTACAGCACGACCTTGCCATCGCGCCAGGCTTCCTCGCGCGGGGTCGCGCCGACGACCGGATCCTCCACCGCGCGCAGCGTGTCGAACGCGCTGCCGAGCTTGCGCTGCAGCGCCAGCGCCTCTTCGGCCAGCGCCTCGGGGGTGAAGCCGAGCGGACTGGTCATCGCTTGCCTCCCTTGCGCGGCGTGCGTCCGCGCGGCCCGGGCGGCTGGCCCGCCGCCGGCTGCGCGCGCGGCGTGGCGCGTTTCTTCGCCGCGGGCGCCTTGCGTGCGGGGGCCGGCCGGGTGGCGTCGCCCGGCTGCGGGCGCGCGTCGAGCGCATCGCGCAGTTCGCGCACCGCGCGCTCGAGCCCCGCGATCTTGCGATGCGCCGCGTCCACCTCGGTGCGCGTCGGCATGCCCAGCAGGCCGGCGGCGAACTCCACTTCCTTCTGCACGCCCGCGCGCAGCCCCATCTGCGCGTTCACCAGCGCGGCCCAGGCTGCGCGGAATTCGGCCGACAGCGCGACCTCCGCGTAGGCCTCCTCGCAGGCGTCGATCCACAGGTCGAACAGCGCGCGCGCACTGCCGAGCTGGCGGCCGGGCTGCGCGTGCGCCTCGAGCTTCTGCTCGAACAGCGCATGGGCGCGCTCGCCCACGCGCAGCAGCAGGCGGTTGAACGCGTCCTCCTTCGCGCGCACGTCGAGCTGCGCCTGCGCCAGGCGCTGCCAGCGCTCCTGGTGCTCGCGGGCGATGCCGAACGCGGGCAGGCGCAGCCAGGTCGACGCCTCGCGCTGCCAGGCTTCCAGCCAGGGCGCGATCGCATCCCACCATGCATCCAGCCCCTG
>JBQCFN010000067.1:0-4770 GCA_051959035.1 Lysobacteraceae bacterium
GCCGAAGGGCGACGGCCCCTTCCCCGCGGTGGTGCTGGTGCACGGCTCCGGCCCGCAGGACCGCGACGAGAACATCGGCGCCAACCGGCCCTTCCTCGACCTCGCGCGTGGCCTGGCCGCGCGCGGCATCGCGGTACTGCGCTACGAGAAGCGCACCAAGGCGCACCCGCAGGCGTTCGCCCGCGGCGACTTCACGGTGGACGACGAGACCACCGACGACGCGGTCGCCGCGGTCGACCTCCTGCGGGCGCAACCGAAGATCGACCCGGCGCGCGTGTTCGTGCTCGGCCACAGCCAGGGCGGCATGCTGGCGCCGCGCATCGCCGCGCATTCGGGGCACGTGGCCGGCATCATCCTGATGGCCGCGCCCGCGCGCCGGCTGCTCGACCTGCTGCCCGAGCAGAACCGCTACCTGCTGCGCGAAGGCGGCATCACGGCCGAGGAACAGGCCTTCCTCGACGACCTCGACCGCAGGATCGCGGCGATCCGCAGCGACAAGCCGATCACCGCCGCCGACACCCCGCTCAACCTGCCGCCCGCCTACTGGCGCAGCGTCGACCGCGTCGATCCGGTCGCCGAAGCGGACGCCGTGAAGCTGCCGATGCTGCTGCTGCAGGGCGGCCGCGATTTCCAGGTCACCGACACCGACTGGCAACGCTGGCGCGCCGCCTTCGGCCACGATCCGCGCGCGACCTTCCGCCACTACCCGGCGCTGAACCATCTCGGCATCGCTGGGGAAGGCCCGGGCAGCATCGCCGAATACGGCCACGCCGGCCATGTCGACGCCACGCTGGTCGCCGATGTCGCCGCATGGATCGAGGCGCACTGACCGCGATGGGCGACGCCACCACCCTGCCGCTGCGGGCGCCGTCCACGCGCACCCGCCTCGTCGCCTTCCTGCTGTCGGTGGTCCTGCCGCTGGCGTGCATCGGCGTCGCCCTCGCGCTGCACGGCGTGCGCTGGCAGCCCTGGCCGGAGGACGCCCACGCGCGGGCGTTCCGGGCGATGCTGGGCACCGCGCAGCCGACGTTCGAGGGCACGGTCGCCGTCGCGGTGTCGCTGGCCGTGCTGCTGGTGGCCTGGGGCGTCATCGCGTGGTCGCTGCGGCGCCACCGGATCGAGCTCAACGGCGATCGCTTCACCGTCGTCGCCGGCCTCCACCGCGACCGGCTCGTGTTGTCCGAGCTGCAGCTGGCGCAGGCGCGCATCGGCCGCCTCGGCGAGCACCCGGAATGGAAGCCCTGGCTGAAGAGCAACGGCATCGCGCTGCCGGGCTTCCGCGGCGGCTGGTTCCGCACCCGCCGCTGGCAGCGCGTGTTCGCCTGCCTCGCCGACGGCGAGCGCGTGCTGTGGATCCCGACCACCCGCAAGCACGCGCTGCTGCTGGACGCGCCGCAGCCGCAGGCGCTGCTGGAGCGCCTGCGCGGGCTGGCCGGCGCGGAGATGACGCCGCCGCGGGCGCGCCGCTAACCTGCGCGCATGCGTCCGTCGCCCGACCTCCTCGTCAACACCGCCCGCGTGGAAGCGTGGCCGGCGCGCCTGCTGCGCGCGCGCGGCAGCCACGACGCGCGCCGGCTGGCGCAGGCACAGTGGGTGTTGCGGCGCAAGCGTGACGGCGCCTACCTGGCGACGGTGCGCGGGGGCGCGCTGGCCGCGCTGCGTCCGGGCTTCGCCCGTGCGCCCGGCCTGGCCGAAGCATGCGCCGCGCTGCGCGCGCTGCCGGCGCGCCATCGGCCCGGCCTGGAACACGTCGCCGCACTGCCGCTCGACCGCCTGCAGGAGCGCCTGCACGCGCTCGGGCTGGACGAAGGCTACGGCGCGCGCACCGGCCTGCCGCTGGTCGCCGAGCCCGCCTGGCTCGCCTTCGCCGGCGTCGACCGCTACGGCCGGCCGCTGTGGCTGCATCCCGGCACCGCGCGCGCCTGGTCGCACCTGCAGGCGGCCGCGCTCCGCGACGGGGTCGTGCTCGACGCGATTTCCGGCTACCGCAGCCACGACTACCAGCTCGGCATCTTCGAGCGCAAGCGCGCGCGCGGCCTGCGCGTCGACGAAATCCTCGCGGTCAACGCCGCGCCCGGCTACAGCGAGCACCATTCCGGCCGCGCGCTCGACATCGGCACGCCGGACGAACCGCCCGCGGAGGAATCCTTCGAACGCACGCCCGCCTTCGCCTGGCTGGCGGCCAACGCCGACGGCTTCGGCTTCCGCCTGAGCTATCCGCGCGACAATCCCCACGGCATCGTGTACGAGCCATGGCACTGGTGCTGGTCGCCCGGCTGAGCCGGCCGGTGGGCGCCGGCGATCCGTCCGTCGGCGGGCATGGAGGCGCGGCTTCCTGCCCGCGTCGCCGCCCCCGCATACTCCGGCCATGGATCATCCGACCGACCTCGCCCCGCAGCCGCCCGCGCAGGCGCGTTCGCTGGCAGCCCGCTTCTACGCCGATCCCGCGATGGCCGCGCTCGATCGCCGCGCGGTGTTCGACCGCGCCTGGCAGCTCGTCGCCCACGAATGCCAGCTGCGCGAGCCGGGCGACCACGTCGTCGCCGACCTCGCCGGCCTGCCGGTGCTGGCCGTGCGCGGCGCCGACGGCGCGGTGCGCGTCTTCCACAACGTATGCCGCCACCGCGCCGGCCCGATCGCGCAGTGCGACGGCCTCGGCGCGAAGGCGCTGCGCTGCCGCTACCACGGCTGGACCTACACGCTGGAAGGCCAGCTGCGCTCGGCGCCGGAGATGGGCGCGGCCGAGTGCTTCGATGTCGCCGAGGTCCGCCTGCCGCAGCTGGCGGTGAGGCAGTGGCAGGGGCTGGTGTTCGCGACGGTGGATCCGGCGCGGGCGCACGGCTTCGACGCCTTCGTCGCCGGCATCGACGCGCGACTGGGGCCCGGCCGCGACCTCGCGGCCTATGGCCACCACGTCCGCGTCGGCTACGACGTCGCCTGCAACTGGAAGGTCTACGTCGACAACTACCTCGAGGGCTACCACGTCCCGCACGTGCACCCCGGGCTCAACCGCCTGCTCGACTACCGCAGCTACCTCACCGAGCTGGCGACGTGGCATTCGCTGCAGTGGAGCCCGCTGGAGAGCGACGGCACGCTGTACGGCAACGGCGACGCGCTGTACTACTGGCTGTGGCCGAACACCATGCTCAACCTATTGCCCGGGCGCCTGCAGACCAACCGGGTGGTGCCGCTGGGGGTGAACCGCTGCCGCGTCGAGTTCGACTTCTACTACCCGATGGACGACAGCGACGAGGCGCATGCGCGCCGCGAGGCCGACCGCAGCTTCAGCGACGACGTGCAGCACGAGGACCTCGGCATCTGCGAGGACGTGCAGCGCGGACTCGCCTCGGGCTCCTACGCGCCCGGCCGCCTCAACCCGCTGCGCGAGACCGGCGTGCTGCATTTCCACGAGCTGCTGCGCGCCGCCTATCGCGAGGCACTGGCGTGACCGAGGCCGCGGTGGCGCTGCGCGGCAGCTGCCATTGCGGACGCCTCGCCGTCTCGTTGTCCACCCCGCAGGCTCCCGCGATGCTGCAACCGCGCGCCTGCGATTGCGCGTTCTGCACGCAGCATGGCCCGGCATGGCGGTCGGATCCGGCCGGCACGCTGGCGATCGACGCATCCGGCGCCCCACGCGACTACCGCCAGGGCAGCGGCAGCGCGCGTTTCCTGCTGTGCGGCGACTGCGGCGTGCTGGTGGCGGTGGTGCATGCCGGCGACGCTGGCCTGCGCGGCGCGGTCAACGTGCGCTGTCTCGACGATGCGCCCGCGTTCGGCGCGGCGACCATCGTGTCGCCCCGACAGCTGCCGCGCGAGGCAAAGATCGCGCGCTGGCGGCAGGCGTGGACCCCGGCCACCCTCACGCTCCGCGCTCCATAGCACCGCCGCCGGCAAGCGCGGCACCCCGGGGAGAGGCGGAGCACCGCGGTGAACCACTTGGCGCCCGCCGGGCTACCATCGGCGCAGCGCGCAAGGGGGCACACGATGGGTTCGAACGCGGCCACCGCCTCTGCCCCGCCGCGCCCGCTCGGGCTGTGGGCCGCCACCGCGCTGGTGGTCGGCAACATGATCGGCAGCGGCGTGTTCCTGCTGCCTGCCTCGCTCGCGCCCTACGGCGCCGCCAGCCTGCTGGGCTGGGGCGTGACCCTGTGCGGCGCGCTGCTGCTCGCGCTGACCTTCGCGCGCATGGCCGCCCGCTGGCCGCAGACCGGCGGCCCCTATGTGTACGCGCGCAACGTGTTCGGCGAGTTGCCGGGCTTCCTGGTCGCATGGAGCTACTGGGTGTCGATCTGGTGCGCCAACGCGGCGATCGCGGTCGCCTTCGCCGGCAGCCTCGGCGCGATCTTCCCGGCGCTCACCGCGACCCCCGCGCGCGCGGCTGCCTGCGCGTTCGCCGCGCTGTGGGCGTGCAGCGCGGTCAACCTCGCCGGCGTGCGCGAGGCCGGCCGCATGCAACTGCTGACCACGGCGCTGAAATTCGTGCCGCTGGTGCTGTTCGGGGGCATCGCGCTGTGGTTCGCCGATGCGCGCCACTTCGTGCCGTTCGACCGCAGCGGCGCGCCGTTGCCGCAGGTGACCCAGGCGACCGTCGCGCTGACCCTGTGGGCGTTCCTCGGCCTGGAGGCGGCGACCGTGCCGGCCGGATCGATCGCCGATGCCGGGCGCACCGTGCCCCGCGCGACGCTGCTCGGCACGCTGCTCGCGGGCGTCGCCACCCTCCTTGCCTGCACCGCCGTGCTCGGCCTGCTGCCGGGCGATGCGCTGGCGGAT
>JBQCFN010000068.1:0-3655 GCA_051959035.1 Lysobacteraceae bacterium
CGGCGTGGCGACTTGCGCGCGCGCGGCGGCGCCGGTGCGTGGTCGGCCCGCGCTTCCTCCAGCAGCCAGGCGCGGAACGCCGCCAGCCCCGCGTGGCCCTCGGAACGCGGCGGGTACACGAGGTAATGGGCGAACTGCGCCTTCAGCCGCTCACCGAACAGCGGCACCAGCCGCCCGGCGTCGACCAGCGGCCGCATCAGTGTCATCCGCCCGAGCGCGACCCCCAGGCCCTCGGCGGCCGCTCGGTGCAGGGTGTCCGAATCGTCGAAGGTGGCGACGAACCGCTCCGGCGGTTGCCCGCCGAACCGCGCGAACCAGTCGCTCCAGCGCCCGCCCGGCGCGCCGAGCAGCGGAAAGCGGTCGAGCGTGCGCAGCGTCGGCCGGCCCAGCCGCGCGAGCAGCGCGGGGCTCGCGGTCGGCGTGACCCAGTCGTCGAGCAGGTGCACCGCCTGCACGCCGGGCCAGTGGCCGGGACCGTAGCGCAGGCCGGCGTCGATGCCGGTGTCGCGATCGAAGTCGACCACCGCCGCGCTCGACTGCAGGTTGATCTCCAGTTGCGGATGCGCGGCGAGGAAGCGCGGCAGGCGCGGCACCAGCCAGCTGGCGGCGAACGAGGGCATGAGGGTGAGCGTGAGCACGTCGTCGCGGCGCGCGCGGTACGGGCGCAGCGCCTGTTCCAGCGCATCGAAGTGCGGCGCGACCCGCTCGAACAGGCGCTGGCCGTCGGCCGTGAGGGTGATCCCGCGCGCGTTGCGCTCGAACAGGCGCTGGCCCAGGCGCTCCTCCAGCCCGCGGATCTGGTGGCTGAGCGCGCTCACCGTCAGGTGCAGCGATTCCGCCGCCCGCGAGAGGTTGCCGCTGCGCGCGGCGGCGATGAAGCCGGGGAGGGCATGCAACGGCGGCCGGCTCATTGCGGGTTGGCCTCCAGCCTTGAACCAGATCGAACGCCGGCTTGCAAAACCGTCGCTTTTCGCGGGCCGAGCATGCGCCTACCTTGCGAATCCTTCAACGAAGGGGCGCAACGCCCGCACCAGGAGGACGCCATGCACGAGATATTCAAGGGCCTGCTGTTCCTGCACGGCTACGCCGATGCCGCGGACCTGGTCGACCGCCACCCGCGCCCGCGCTTCGGCGCGGACACGGCCGCCGACACCTTCGGCCGCCCGCTCGGCAACCGTGCCGCCTCGCGGCAATGGTTCGGGCCGCGCCGAAGCGCGCCGCGCCCGCCGGCCTACGGCGCCTGCGCCTGAACCCGCAAACGCAACGGGCGCCGCGAGGGCGCCCGTCGTGGCCGGCATGGCGCGCGCTCAGCCCAGCGCCGCCAGCGCAGCATTGAACGTCGCGCTCGGGCGCATCGCCTGCGCCACCTTCGCAAGGTCGGGGTGGTAGTAGCCGCCGATGTCCACCGGCTTGCCCTGCACCGCGACCAGCTCGGCGAGGATCGCCTGCGCGTTGTCCGCCAGCGCCTTCGCCAGCGGCGCGAAGGTCGCCTTCAGCGCGGCATCCTCGTCCTGTCCGGCCAGCGCCTGCGCCCAGTACAGGGCGAGGTAGAAGTGGCTGCCGCGGTTGTCGAGCTCGCCGACCTTGCGCGCCGGCGCGCGGTTCTCGTCGAGGATGCGCGCATTGGCGTGGTCGAGCGCCTCGGCCAGCACCCGCGCGCGCGCGTCGCCGTGGCGCTCGGCGAGGTGCTCGAGCGAGGCGGCGAGGGCGAGGAACTCGCCCAGCGAATCCCAGCGCAGGTAATCCTCGGCGAGGAACTGCTGCACGTGCTTGGGCGCGCTGCCGCCGGCGCCGGTCTCGAACAGGCCGCCGCCGGCCATCAGCGGCACGATCGACAGCATCTTCGCGCTGGTGCCGAGCTCCATGATCGGGAACAGGTCGGTGAGGTAGTCGCGCAGCACGTTGCCGGTGACCGAGATGGTGTCCTCGCCCTTGCGGATGCGCGCGAGCGAGAACTTCATCGCCTCGACCGGCGCCAGGATGCGGATGTCCAGTCCCGCGGTGTCGTGCTCGCCGAGGTAGCGCTCGACCTTGGCGATCAGTTCGCGGTCGTGCGCCCGCTGCGGATCGAGCCAGAACACCGCCGGCGCGTGCGACAGGCGCGCGCGGTTGACCGCGAGCTTGACCCAGTCGCGGATCGGCGCGTCCCGGGTCTGGCACATGCGGAAGATGTCGCCGGCCTCCACCGCCTGCTCGAGCAGCACCCGGCCGGCCGCGTCGACCACGCGCACGGTGCCGGCGGCCGGCAGCTGGAAGGTCTTGTCGTGCGAGCCGTATTCCTCGGCCTTCTGCGCCATCAGGCCGACGTTGGGCACGCTGCCCATGGTCGCCGGGTCGAACGCGCCGTGCGCCTTGCAGTCCTCGATCACCGCCTGGTAGATGCCGGCGTAGCAGCGGTCCGGGATCACCGCCTTGGTGTCCTGCAGCTCGCCCGCCGCGTTCCACATGCGGCCGCCGTCGCGGATCATCGCGGGCATCGAGGCGTCGACGATGACGTCGCTGGGCACGTGCAGGTTGGTGATGCCCTTGTCGGAGTTGACCATCGCCAGCCCCGGGCGCTTCGCGTATTCGGCGGCGATGTCGGCCTCGATCGCCGCGCGCACGTCGGCCGGCAGCGCGGGCAGGCGCGCGTACAGGTCGCCAATGCCGTTGTTGGGGTCGAAGCCGGCCTGTTCCAGCGCCGCCGCGTGGCGGGCGACCACGTCGCGGTAGAAGCGGCCGACGGCAACGCCGAACATGATCGGGTCGGACACCTTCATCATCGTCGCCTTCAGGTGCAGCGAGAACAGCACGCCCTGCGCCCTGGCGTCCTCGATCTGCGCGTCGATGAAGCGCGCGAGTTCGGCGGTGTGCATCACCGCCGCGTCGATGACCTCGCCCGCCTGCAGCGCCAGCTTCGGCTTGAGCACCTGGGTGCCGCCGTCGGCGGCCGTGAACTCGATGCGCGCGGTGGTGGCCTCGGACAGGGTCAGCGAGCGCTCGCTGCCGTAGAAGTCGCCTTCCTCCATGTGCGCGACGTGCGACTTCGATGCGCTCGACCACGCGCCCATCCGGTGCGGGTGCTTGCGCGCGTACTGCTTGACCGAGGCCGGCGCGCGGCGGTCGGAATTGCCTTCGCGCAGCACCGGGTTGACCGCGCTGCCCTTGACCTTGTCGTAGCGCGCCTTGGCGTCGCGCTCGGCGTCGCTTTTCGGTTCGTCCGGATAGTCCGGCAGCGGGTAGCCCTGCGCCTGCAGCTCGCGGATCGCCGCCTTCAGCTGCGGCACCGAGGCGCTGATGTTGGGCAGCTTGATGATGTTGGCCTCGGGCGTGGTCGCCAGCTCGCCGAGCTCGGCGAGGTCGTCGGGCACGCGCTGCGCGTCGGACAGCAGCTCGGGGAACTGCGCGAGGATGCGCGCGGCGAGTGAGATGTCGCGCGTCTCCACCGCGATGCCGGCGGTGCCCGCGAAGGCCTGGACGATCGGCAGCAGCGAAGCGGTGGCGAGGAACGGCGCTTCGTCGGTGAGGGTGTAGAGGATGCGGGGGGTCTGGGACATCGGGGTCTCGGCTTCGGGCGAGGGGCGCGGGCGCGGCCGCGCGGTGGCGTGGCCGCCGCGGCGGCCAAGTCCGGCATTTTCGCGGTTCGCCGCCGCCACGGCAAAGGCGGCGGGCGCAC
>JBQCFN010000069.1:0-4649 GCA_051959035.1 Lysobacteraceae bacterium
CCGAGCTTCGGCGCGTACCGCGACTACGTCGCGCGCGGCCGCCACTTCGCCGAGCTCGCCGCCTTCGACCCGGAGGCGATCAGCGCGATCCCCGGCCTCGGCATCGCCTGAGCGGTGGGTGCTCCTGCAGGAGCGGCTCCAGCCGCGGCCTCGTGCCCCGTAGGAGCGGCTCCAGCCGCGACCTCGTGCCCCGTAGGAGCGGCTCCAGCCGCGAGCTCCTCCCCACGAGCGCAGCGTCCGCCGCGGGCTCATGCGAAATGCGCGCGCGGCGGCATCCCCTCCCGCCATCGCGCCTCGCGGAGTCGACTTTTCACGCCACAGCGGGCAATTCCGCCAATACTCGCGTCGCCACCCCAGGAGACCTCGCCATGCTTCGCGCCGTCGCCGCCATCGCCCTCCTTCTCGCCTCCGCCACCGCGTTCGCCGCGATGCAGGCGAAACCGCTGGAATGGACGCTCGGCGACACGGCCTTCCGTGGCGTGCTGGTCTACGACGACGCCGGCGGCCAGCGCCCGGGCCTGGTGATGGTGCCCGACTGGAAGGGCGTCACCGACGCCGCGGTGGAGAAGGCGAAGCACGTCGCCGGCAGCGATTACGTGGTGCTCGTCGCCGACGTGTACGGCAGGGACGTGCGGCCGAAGGACGACGCCGAGGCGAGGGCGCAAACGAAGGCGCTCTACGCCGACCGCCCCCTGCTGCGCGCGCGCGCCGCCAAGGCGCTGGAGGTGCTGAAGGCGCAGGCGGGCAGCGCGCCGCTCGACCCGGCGAAACTCGGCGCGATCGGCTACTGCTTCGGCGGCGCGACCGTGCTGGAACTCGCGCGCAGCGGCGCCGACCTCGCGGCGGTGGTGACCTTCCACGGCGGGCTCGGCACGTCGATGCCGGCGCGGCCCGGCGTGGTCAAGGCCAGCCTGCTGGTCCTCAACGGCGCCGACGACCAGGGCACCGCGGGCGACATCCCGGCCTTCGAACAGGAGATGCGCAGCGCCGGCGCCGACTGGACGTTCGTCAACTTCAGCGGCGCGGTGCACTGCTTCGCGCTGCCGGCCGCGGACAACCCGCCGGGCTGCCTCTACGACGAACGCGCGACCCGGCGCGGCGAGCGGATGATGCGCGGCTTCCTCGCCGAGCGCTTCGGCGCGGTGGCGACGACGCGCTGAGTCAGCGGTCGCGCTCGACCGCGTAGCGGGCCAGCCCGCGCAGCGCCGCGACACAGGCGTTGCCGGGCAGGCCGTCGAGCGCGGCTGCGGCAGCCTGCGCGTAGGCGCGCGCGCGCTCACGGCTGTAGTCCAGGCCGCCCGTGGCGCGGATCGCGGCCAGCACGTCCGGCATCGCGTCGACGTCGCCGTGCTCGAGCGCGTCGCGCAGGCGGTCGCGCGCCGCGCCCTCGCTGCGCGCGATCGCGTGGATCAGCGGCAGCGTGGCCTTGCCTTCGGCGAGGTCGTCGCCGAGGTTCTTGCCCAGCGCGTCCGCGTCGGCGGCGTAGTCGAGCACGTCGTCGGCGATCTGGAAGGCGTAGCCGAGGTGGAGGCCGTAGTCGTGCAGGCGCTGCCCGGTGTCGGCGTCGGCACCGGCGAGCAGCGCGCCCAGCCGGGTCGCGGCGGCGAACAGCACCGCCGTCTTGCGCTCGATCACCCGCAGGTAGGCCGCCTCGTCGGTGTCCGGGTTGCGCACGTGCAGCAGCTGCAGCACCTCGCCCTCGGCGATCCGGTTGGTGGTGTCGGCGAGGATGCGCATCACCTCCACGCGGTCGAGTTCGACCATCAGCTGGAAGCTGCGCGAATACAGGAAGTCGCCGACCAGCACGCTGGCGGCGTTGCCCCAGACCGCATTGGCCGTGCGGCGGCCGCGGCGCAGGTCGGACTCGTCGACCACGTCGTCGTGCAGCAGGGTCGCGGTGTGGATGAACTCCACCACGGCCGCCAGCTGGTGCGCGTCCGGCCCGCGGTGGCCCAGCGCCCCGGCCGCGAGCAGCAGCAGCATCGGCCGCAGCCGCTTGCCGCCGGCGCCGATGATGTATTCGGCGACCTGGTTGATCAGCACCACGTCCGAGGCGAGGCGGCGGCGGATCAGGGCATCCACGGCCGCCATGTCGTCGGCGGCCAGGCGCTGGATGGCCGGCAGGTCCGGCAGCGGGGACGGGGCGGGAAAATCCATGGCGGGACCGCGGCAAGGGACCGTGATTATACGAAGCGCCCGCAACGGCCGCCGGAAAACCCCGACAGCGGCGCGCGGCGTCGGCCGATCGGCCCCGGCCCTGCCGGTATACTCCAATGCACCTCGCCCGTTCCGGGCGGACGCAAGGCAAGGACACCCATGGCACGCGGCATCAACAAGGTCATCCTGGTCGGCAACCTCGGCAACGACCCCGAGGTCAAGTACACGCAAGGGGGCATGGCCATCACGTCGCTCAGCCTCGCCACCACGACCGTCCGCAAGGATCGCGACGGCAACCCGATCGAGAAGACGGAATGGCACCGGGTGAAGCTGTTCGGCAAGCTCGGCGAGATCGCCGGTGAATACCTGCGCAAGGGGCGCCAGGTCTACATCGAGGGGCGCATTGAGTACTCGACGTCCGGAGAGGGCGATTCGAAGCGGTACTTCACCGACATCATCGCGGACGAGATGCAGATGCTCGGCGGCGGGGGCGAAGGCCGCGGCGAGCCGCGCATGGAGCGCAGCGAGCGCCCGCAGCGCAGCGCGCCGCCGCGCCGCGACATGGAGGCTTCGCGCCCGGCGCCGAAGCCGGACTTCGCCGACGACTTCAGCGACGACGACATCCCGTTCTGAGGCACCGATGACGCTTTCCCGCAACCGGGACCCCGGGTCCCTGCCGGCGCCGACCTGGCTGGTCACCGGCGGCGCCGGCTTCATCGGTGGCAACTTCGTGCTGGAGGCGGTCGCGCGCGGCGTGCGCGTGGTCAACCTCGACGCGCTCACCTACGCCGGCAACCTCGACACGCTCGCCGCGGTCGATGGCGACCCGGCGCACGTGTTCGTGCAGGGCGACATCGGCGACCGCGCGCTGGTCGCGCGCCTGCTCGCCGAGCACCGCCCGGACGCCATCGTCAACTTCGCCGCGGAGAGCCACGTCGACCGCTCGATCGACGGCCCGGCCGCCTTCGTGCAGACCAACGTGGTCGGCACGCTGGCCCTGCTGGAAGCGGCGCGCGACTACTGGAAGGCGCTGGGCGGCGCCGCGAAGGACCAATTCCGGTTCCTGCACGTCTCCACCGACGAGGTCTACGGCTCGCTCGGCGACAGCGGCAGGTTCACCGAATCCACGCCGTACGCGCCCAACTCGCCGTATTCGGCGTCGAAGGCCGCCTCCGACCACCTGGTGCGCGCCTTCCACCACACCTACGGGCTGCCGGTCCTGACGACCAACTGCTCGAACAACTACGGCCCCTACCAGTTCCCGGAAAAGCTCATCCCGCTGGTCATCGCCCGCGCGCTCGCCGGCGAGCCGCTGCCGGTGTACGGGGACGGCAGGAACGTGCGCGACTGGCTGTACGTCGGCGACCACTGCGCGGCGATCCGCGCGGTGCTGGCACGGGGCCGGGTGGGCGAAACCTACAACGTCGGCGGCGACGCCGAGCGCGAGAACATCGCCGTGGTGCGCACGATCTGCGCGCTGCTCGACGAGCGCCGGCCGCGCGCCGACGGCCAGCCGCGCGCGAGCCAGGTGACCTTCGTCGCCGACCGCCCGGGCCACGACCGACGCTACGCGATCGACGCGACCAAGCTGCAGCGCGAGCTCGGCTGGAAGCCGTCGGTCACCTTCGAGCAGGGCATCGCCCACACCGTCGACTGGTACCTCGGCCACCAGGACTGGGTCCAGCGCGTGCTCGACGGCAGCTACCGGCTCGAACGCATCGGCACGGCCGCCTGAGCGCCGCGCCCCACGAACCCGCGCAAGGAAGGCAATGAGCGAGCGCAAGGGCATCATCCTCGCCGGCGGCTCCGGCACCCGGCTGTATCCGATCACCCAGGCGATCAGCAAGCAGCTGCTGCCGGTATACGACAAGCCGATGGTCTATTACCCGCTCAGCGTGCTGATGCTGGCGGGCATCCGCGACGTGCTGGTGATCAACACGCCGCACGAGCAGGCGCTGTTCCGCAACCTGCTCGGCGACGGATCGCGCTGGGGCATGCGCATCGACTACGCGGTGCAGCCCAGCCCCGACGGCCTCGCCCAGGCCTACCTCATCGGCGAGGAGTTCGTCGCCGGCCAGCCGAGCTGCCTGGTGCTGGGCGACAACATCTTCTACGGCCACGGGCTGACCACGCTGCTGCGGCGCGCCGGCGCCCGCGACGCCGGCGCGACGGTGTTCGGCTACTGGGTGCGCGATCCGGAGCGCTACGGCGTGGCCGAGTTCGACGACGGCGGCAAGGTGGTCGGGCTGGAGGAAAAACCCGCGCAGCCGAAGTCGAACTACGCGGTTACCGGCCTGTACTTCTACGACGGCCGCGCCAGCGCATTCGCGCGCGGGCTCAAGCCGTCGCCGCGCGGCGAGCTGGAGATCACCGACCTCAACCGCTGCTACCTCGAGGAAGGCGCGCTCCACCTGGAGAAGCTCGGTCGCGGCTTCGCGTGGCTGGACACCGGCACGCACGAATCGCTGGTCGAAGCGGCGGCGTATGTGGAG
>JBQCFN010000070.1:0-2954 GCA_051959035.1 Lysobacteraceae bacterium
CCGGGCGCCTTCGTCGCCTTCGCCGCCATCCGGTGCGCGCGCCGCAGGAAGCGCAGCGCGGCCAGTTCCCACTGCCGCTCGCCGCGCGCCCGCGCCGCCGCGCGCTGCAGGCTGCCGTCGCGCCATCCCGTGAACACCGCCGGGTCGATGTAGGACTTGCGGCAGACCGCGAGCGTGTTGCCGAGCGCATCGGCGACCTCGCGGATGATCGCGTTCTGCACGGCGACGTGCGCGCGCTCATGCGCCGGCGTGCCGTTTTTCCGCACCGGCGGCGCGGTGCGCGCCAGGCGCTGGAACGCCGACAGCGTCGCACCCCAGGTGCGGAAGTCCTTGGCGGTGTAGTCCGCGCCCATCGACGCGCGCAGGTAGGCATTGACCTCGCCCGAATCCACCGGCACCGCGCTGCCGTCGTCGTCCTGGTACTGGAACAGCGCCTGCCCCGGCAGCTGCTGGCAATGCCGCACCAGCCGCACCAGGCGCGCGTCGTCGAGCACCACGTCGTGCTCGAGCCCGCCCTTGCCGCGGAAGCGGAAGCGCGCCCGCCCGCCGGCGAGGAAGGCGACGTGGCGGTTGCGCAGCGTGGTCAGGCCATAGGAGCGGTTGCTGCGCGCGTATTCGGGATTGCCGACGCGGATCAGCGTTTCGGCCATCACGGCGACCACGATCGCCAGCACCTTGTCGCGCGGGAAGCCGTCGCGCTTCCAGTCGCGGCGCAGGCAGCGGCGCAGCGCCGGCAACGCCTCGCCGAAGCCGACCACGTGGTCGAACTTGCCGGCGCCGCGCACGCGGCTCCACCGCGGGTGGTAGCGGTACTGCTTGCGCCCGCGCGCGTCGCGGCCGGTGGCCTGCAGGTGGCCGTCGGGATCGGCGCAGATCCACACGTCGGCCCACGCCGGCGGCACCGCCAGCGCGCGGATGCGCGCCAGCGTGGCCGCGTCGCGCACCACCCTGCCGTCGGCGTCGCGATAGCCGAAGCCGCGCCCGCGGCGGATCCGGCGGATGCCCGGGGCCCGGTCGCTGACATGGCGCAGGCCGGCCGCGGCCGCGGTCTGCGCTTTCGCTTCGTCCTGGGCAGGAGGCGCGTGCACGCTTCGAGCATCGCAGGCCCGCGTCAACGCGGCGCAACGGTTCACCGCGCGTTCGCGCCACCCGCGTGGAAGATGGCGCACCCCATTCATGCGAGGCGCGCATGGCCGCACTGGGCGGCAGCGACGACACCCGCCTGCCCGGCGAGCACGACGGCACGTGCGTGCGCATCATGCTGTTCGACGCCGACGCCGACGACCAGGTGCTGGAGGAGTCGGCGATCGACCCAGCCACGCTCGGCGAGCGCCAGCTGCTGTGGGTGGACGTGGAGGACGACGACGCCGAGGTCGCCGAGCCGGTGGTGCGGCGGCTGGTGGAGCGGCTCCGGCTCGGCCCCGCCGCGCCCGCGCTGCTGCGCCAGATCGACGGGCGACCGCGCCTGCACAACGTCGGCGACTGGTTCCTGGTGCAGGTGACCGCGGTCGAGCACGGCAGCGCGCTGCAGTTCCCCGGCCGCACGCTGGCGATCGTGTGCGGCCGCAACCTGGTGCTGACCCTGCACCGCGGGCCGCTCGAGTTCCTCAACCAGCTGCGCGGGCGCGAGCACGCCGAAACCCGGCTCGGCTCGCTGAGCGCGGAAAGCTTCGCCGCCTCGCTGCTCGACTGGCAGATCGAGAGCTACCTGCACGCGGTGACCGATTTCGAGGCCGCGGTGGACCGCCTCGAAGTGGCGATCCTCGCCAGCAAGGTGCAGCGCGAATCGCTGCCCGACCTGGCCCGGCTGCGCCGCGGCGCGTCACGGTTGCGGCGGATGCTGGCGCCGCACCGGCACGTGTTCGGCGCGCTCGCGCGGCCGGACTTCCGCCCCGACGCGGAGGAGGCGGTGAACCGCCAGTTCCGCGCGCTCGAGCAGCGCTTCGAGCGCGCGATGGACGCGGTGGAGAACGCGCGCGAACTGGTGGTCGGCAGCTTCGAGCTGTTCACCACCCGCGCGGCGCAGCGCACCAACGACACCATGCGCGTGCTGACCTTCGTCACCGTGCTGACCGGCTCGCTGGCGGTGATCTCCGGCGCGCTCGGGATGAACTTCAAGGCGCCGCTGTTCGAAAGCGCCGGCGCCGGCTTCTGGACGACGATCGCCGCGATGGGCGTGATCATCGTCGCCTCGGTGCTGTTCGCGCGCTGGCGGCGCTGGTTCTAGCGGCTCAGGTCGGCTCGACCACGCCGTCGGCGGCCGGCGCCGGCCGCGCGTGGCGCCACGCGATCGCCCACGCCGACGCCAGCACGCAGGCGGCGAGGAAGAACGCCGCGCCGGGCTGGTACACGGGCGCATGGTGGCCGATGAACCAGCCGAAGGTGCCGGCGAACATCGCCGGCGCGACGATCCCGGCCAGGCTCACCAGGCTCATCAGCGCGCCCTGGATGCGGCCCTGCACCTCCGGGCCGACCTCGCGGGTGATCAGCGCCTGCGTCGCCGGCGCGGCGATCCCCCACAGCGCGCTGACCGGCATGCCCGCGAGGAACAGCCACGGCGAGCCGGCCAGGCCGTACACGGCGAAGCCGACGACGCCGCAGCCCAGCCCGAGCAGCAGCGCGCGGCGTTCGCCGAGCGCCCTGACCAGCCGGCCCACCAGCACCGCGTTGACGACCACGCTGAGCACGCCGACGAAGGCGAGCACGTAGCCGACCTGCTGCTGGTTCCAGCCGTAGCGCACGTCGGCGAACAGCACGAAGGTGCTCGGATAGACGTAGTGCGCCATGTTGGCGAGCAGCACGACCACGGCCAGGCCCATCACGTGCGGATGGCGGCGCAGCAGGTGCAGCGAGCCCAGCGGCCTGGCATGGGCCCAGTCGAAGCGCGGCGCGCGCCGCTCGGGCGGCAGCGACTCCGGCAGCACGAACGCGCCGTAGCAGAAGTTGGCCAGCGC
>JBQCFN010000071.1:0-6373 GCA_051959035.1 Lysobacteraceae bacterium
GCGCGTCCCAGCGCTTTCGCAACCTCAGCCGAAAAAAAGCCGGGGCTTCTGCCCACAGCCGCCATGGGCTATCCGAGCGCCCGGGGGGCCGGGGGCGTTGCGACAAGCGCGCCATGGATGGCGCGTGCCCGCATCGAGGCAGGATGCCTCGACTAAGGGAAAAGCAATGCCCCCGGCCTCCCGGGCGCGGGCCCGCGTTCGCTCCTGCGGCCAGCGCAATGCCTGCCTTCTTTGCGCCCAGCGTGCGACCATAAGCCCATGAGCGAAGACCGCCTGATCGCCGCCGGCGCGACCCGCGAGGACGACGCCGTCGAAGCCTCGATACGCCCGCGGAAACTGGACGAATACCTCGGCCAGGCGCCGGTGCGCGAGCAGATGCAGATCTACATCGACGCCGCCAAGCACCGTGGCGAGGCGCTCGACCACGTGCTGATCTTCGGCCCGCCGGGGCTGGGCAAGACCACCCTCAGCCACGTCATCGCCAACGAGCTCGGCGTCGGCCTGCGGCAGACCTCCGGCCCGGTGATCGAGAAGGCCGGCGACCTCGCCGCGATCCTGACCAACCTGCAGCCGCACGACGTCCTGTTCGTCGACGAGATCCACCGCCTGTCGCCGGCGATCGAGGAAATCCTCTATCCCGCGATGGAGGACTTCCAGATCGACATCATGATCGGCGAGGGACCGGCCGCCCGCTCGATCAAGCTCGACCTGCCGCCGTTCACCCTGATCGGCGCGACCACCCGCGCGGGCCTGCTGACCGCGCCACTGCGCGACCGCTTCGGCATCGTCCAGCGCCTGGAGTTCTACGCGCCCGAGGAGCTGGCCAGGATCGTGCGCCGCTCGGCGCGCATCCTCGGCATCGACTGCGAGGCGGAAGGCGCCGGCGAGATCGCCCGCCGCTCGCGCGGCACTCCGCGCATCGCCAACCGCCTGCTGCGGCGCGTGCGCGACTACGCGCAGGTCCGGGCGCACGGCCACATCGACCAGGCCGTCGCCGATGCCGCGATGCGCATGCTCAAGGTGGATCCGGAAGGCTTCGACGAGCTCGACCGGCGCATGCTGCGCACCATCGTCGAGGCCTTCGACGGCGGGCCGGTCGGGGTCGAATCGCTCGCCGCCGCGCTCAGCGAGGAACGCGGCACGCTCGAAGACGTGATCGAACCCTACCTCATCCAGCAGGGCTACCTCGTGCGCACCGCGCGCGGCCGCATGGCCACGCCCAAGGCCTACCGCCACCTCGGCCTGCAGCCGCGGCGCAAGGAATCGGACCTGTTCGGCGCGGCCGAATGAGCGCAGGGCCGCCGCACATGAATCGTCCGTTCATCCACCCGGTGCGGGTTTACTGGGAAGATACCGACGCGGGCGGCGTCGTCTACCACGCGCAGTACATCGCCTTCCTCGAGCGCGCGCGCAGCGAGTGGCTGCGGCAGCTCGGCAAGGCCCAGGAACAGCTGCGCCTGGAGCACGACCTCGTCTTCGCGGTGCGGGCGATGCGGGTGGATTTCCGCGCGCCGGCGCGGCTGGACGACATGCTGGACGTGTCGGCCGGGCTGCGCGAGTGCCGGCGCGCGAGCCTGGTGTTCGTGCAGGCGATCCGCCGCGGCGGCGATCTGCTGCTCGATGCCGAGGTGCGGGTGGCGGCGCTGGGCGCCACGTCGTTCCGCCCGCGCCCGATTCCCGATGCGCTGCATGCCGGGCTGAAAGCCCTCGAACTGGATTCCACGGAGCACGACCGATGATCCCACTGCTGGCCGCCCTGCAGGCCGCGACCGCCGAGCCCCTGCCGGAGGACGCCGCCGCGCGCATCGCCACCACGGCCACCGAGGCCGGCCACCACGGCATCAACGTGGTGCAGCTGGTGCTGCAGGCCAGCCTGCCGGTGAAGATCGTGATGCTGCTGCTGTTGTGCGCCTCGATCGCCTCGTGGGTGATCATCCTGCGCAAGAAGCGCGTGCTCGACCGCGCCGCGCGCGAGGCCGAGCGCTTCGAGGAGCGCTTCTGGTCGGGCTCGGACATGGCCAAGCTCTACGCCGGCGCGACCGAGCGCAACCGCGACATCGCCGGGCTGGAAGCGATCTTCGAAGGCGGATTCCGCGAGTTCAACCGCGTGCGCCAGCGCCGCGGCGTCGACCCGCGCGCGCAGCTGGAAGGCGCCCAGCGCGCGATGCGCGCGACCACCTCGCGCGAGCTCGACGGCCTCGAGCACAACCTCGAGTTCCTCGCCAACGTCGGCTCGATCAGCCCCTACGTCGGCCTGTTCGGCACGGTGTGGGGGATCATGGTCTCGTTCCAGGGCCTGGCCGACGTCAAGGAGGCGACGATCGCCACCGTCGCCCCCGGCATCTCCGAGGCGCTGGTGGCCACCGCGATGGGCCTGTTCGCCGCGATCCCGGCGGTGTGGGCGTACAACCGCTTCGCCACCAAGGTCGAGCGCCTCGCCAACCGCTACGACGCGTTCGCCGAGGAGTTCGCCTCGATCCTGCAGCGGCAGGCGCACCTGGAGGACTGACGCATGGCCGTCGCCAGCCGCCGCCAGCGCAAGCGCAAGCTCAAGGCGGAGATCAACGTCGTCCCCTACATCGACGTGATGCTCGTGCTGCTGATCATCTTCATGGTCACCGCGCCGCTGCTCAACCTCGGCACGGACATCAAGCTGCCGGACTCGAAGGCGAAGGCGCTGGGCACGCCGAAGCAGCCGATCGTGGTCAGCGTCTACGCCGACGGCCGCTATGCGCTGATGGTGGAGAAGGGCGACAACCGCGAGATGGCGGCGGGCGAGATCACCACGCGCCTGCGCGCCATCCACGACCAGAACGGCGAAGCGACCGTGCTGGTCAACGGCGACAGGGACGCCAGCTACCAGAAGGTGATCGACGCGATCGACCTGATCAAGGAGGCCGGCTTCCAGCAGGTGAGCCTGATCAGCCGCCCGCAGGAGGCGGCGCGCTGAGATGCGCGAAACCCGCGCCGATACCACCCTGGCGGTCGTCGCCGCGCTGCTGCTCCATGCGCTGGTCCTGGCGGTGCTGCTGCTGGGCTTGCGCGGGCCCGCGCGGGGGCCGGCCGGCGCCGGCGAGCCTGTGACCGCCGACCTGGTCGATCCGGATGCGCTGGATGCGGCGACCCGGCGCGCGCTGGCCGAACCGCGCGCGCCCAGGCCGGAGCCCGCGCCGGTGACGCCACCGCCGCCGCAACCGCTGCCCGCGCCGGTGCCCGAGGACGCCCGCGTGCCGCGCCAGTCCCAGCCGCAGCAGCAGCTGCCGCAGCCGGACACGCGCGAGCAGGCGCGCGTCGACCGCAATGCCGTGTCCCCCGAGACCGCGCCGAAGGAGCAGGAGGAAAAGCACCGGCAGGCGCAGGTGGACCTGACCGAGCTCGACCGGCAGCAGAAGGAGGCCGAGCAAAAGCGCCGCCTGGCCGAGCAGCAGCGGCAGCAGCAGCTGGCCGACCTGCGCAGGCAGCGCGAGCAGGCGGCGAAGGAAGCCCGCCTCGCCGAGCAGAAGCTGCAGCAGCTGCGCGACGCGCAATCGCGCAGCGCCACTGATGCCGCGGCGATGGCCGACGCCACCGCCAGCGCGCCGCCGCCGGGCAACCGCGGCGCCGACAGCGCGCTGCTTTCGCGCTACATGGCCGCGCTGCAGGCCGCGATCGTGCAGAACTGGGTCCGCCCCGACAGCGTCCCGATCGGCCAGCGCTGCCGGATCGTGATCCGCCAGATTCCCGGCGGACAGGTGATCGATGCCCAGGTCGACCCGTCCTGCCCCTACGACGAGGCCGGGCGCCGTTCGGTCGAGGCCGCGGTGCTCAAGGCCCAGCCGCTGCCCTACGCGGGTTTCGAGGCGGTGTTCAGCCGCACCCTCAAGCTCAACTTCGAAGCACAGGAGCGCTGATCGCCGCCGATGGCGCGCGTGCCCGGTCGGCTGGTCCGCCTCCGTTCATCTTTGAGGCGCCGTTAACGGCCAAGCTGTTAAGAGAGCTTAACGCCTCTACTCCCGGGATCCGGAATGAATCGAGCCTCGCGTTTCCTCGCGTCGTTGCTGTGCTGTTTCCTCCTGCTGCCGTGGGCGGCGCGGGCGCAGCAACGCGGGCTCGAAATCGACATCGTCGGCGGCAACGCCTCGGCCACCCCGATCGCCGTCATCCCCATGCCCTACCAGGGCGGCGCCACCGCGCCGGAGACCGACGTCGCCGGCATCGTCCGCGCCGACCTCGACCGCTCCGGCCAGTTCCGCACGCTGCCCGAGCGCGACATCGTCGAAAAGCCCACCCGTGGCGACGAGGTCGACTACGCCACCTGGCGCGCGCTGAAGCAGGACTACATCGTGGTCGGGCGCGTGCTGGACGGCGGCGACGGCGGCTACCGGGTCGAGTACGAACTGTTCGACCTCGCCCGCCAGCAGCGCCTACTCGGCTTCGCCCTGCCCGCGCGCGCCAACGGCCTGCGCGACGTGGCGCACCAGATCGCCGACGCGATCTACGAGAAGATCACCGGCGTGCGCGGCGCGTTCTGGACCCGCATCGCCTACGTCACCGCGTCGGGCAGCGGCCGCAACATGCATTACGCGCTGATGGTGGCCGATTCCGACGGCTGGAACCCGCAATCGGTGGTGCAGTCCAGCGAACCGCTGCTGTCGCCGGCGTGGAGCCCGGACGGGCGCCGCCTCGCCTACGTCAGCTTCGAGCGCCACAACTCCTCGATCTTCGTCCAGGACCTGACCACCGGCAGCCGCGAGCTCGTCGCCAGCTTCCGCGGCATCAACGGCGCGCCGAGCTTCTCGCCCGACGGCCGCCGGCTGGCGATGAGCCTGTCGAAGGGCGGCGATCCCGACATCTACGTGATGGACCTCGGCAGCAAGGCGCTCACCCGCGTCACCAGCCAGCTCGGCATCGACACCGAGCCGACCTGGAGCCCGGACGGCGGCACCCTCTACTTCACCTCCGACCGCGGCGGCCGCCCGCAGATCTACAAGGTGCCGGCCGGCGGCGGCAGTGCGACCCGGGTGACCTTCCAGGGCAACTACAACGCCACCGCCACCGTCGGCTACGACGGCAAGAAGATCGCGATGGCGCAGGGCAACGGCAACAATTACCGCATCGCGCTGCTCGACCTCAGCCTGGGGTCGCCGCGCTGGTCGATGCTCTCGCCGGGTTCGCTTGACGAATCACCCAGCTTTGCCCCCAACGCCAGTATGGTGTTGTACGCGGCGCGTGAAGGCGGCCGTGGCGTGCTCTACGCGGTGTCCGCGGACGCGCGCGTGCGCCAGCGGCTGGTCCTCGCGAACGGCGACGTGCGCGAACCGGCCTGGGGCCCGTTCCGCGGCCAGCGCTAGCAAGTTTCGCCCGATCCAGGGTATCCACGGAAAGAAGGAACGACGATGAACGCGACCACCCGGGTGTTGCTCACCGCACTGCTGTGCACGACGGCCGTGGCCTGCTCGAAGAAGGTCAAGGAAGTGCCGCCGGCCACCACGCCGACGGCGCCCGTCACCGAGACCGCGCCGGCCACCACCCCTGGCGTCTACGGCCCGCAGGACCTCGATACCGACGCGTGCCTGCGCCAACGCGTGGTGTACTTCGACTTCGACCAGGACACCATCAAGCCGGAATTCCAGGCCGCGATGGCCTGCCACGCCAAGTACCTGCGCGACCGCCCGTCCGCGCGCATCACCCTCGAAGGCAACACCGACGAGCGCGGCAGCCGCGAGTACAACATGGGCCTGGGCGAGCGCCGCGGCAACGCCGTGTCGTCCGCGCTGCAGGCCAACGGCGGCAACGCCGGCCAGCTCAACGTGGTGAGCTACGGCGAGGAACGCCCGACCTGCACCGAGTCGAACGAGGACTGCTGGGGCAAGAACCGCCGCGTCGAGATCGTCTACACCGCGAAGTGACGTGCCAGGCCGTCGCCGCCGCCGCGGAGGCGGCGACGCGCCGTCCGTGATGCGACTTTCCTCCAGTCCCGAGCTGACCGCCCATGCGCCTTCCGCTGTTCCTCGCCGCCGTGCTGCTGGGTGGCATCGTCCTGCCGGCCTCCGCCCAGCGCGCCAGCCTCGCCGACCGCGTCGCCGCGCTCGAGCAGCAGGCGGCCAGCCAGCAGGGCAACACCCAGCTGGTGAACCAGATCACCGAGCTGCGCGCCGAGCTGCAGGCGCAGCGCGCGCAGATCGAGGAGCTGCAGCACCAGCTCGAACAGCTGCAGCAGTCCGCGCGCAGCCAGTACATCGACCTCGACAGCCGCCTCGGCCGGCTGGAAAGCGGGCCTGCCGCGCCGGCGCAGTCGCCCGCGCTGCCGTCCCCGCCGCCGGCCGGCAAGCCGGCGAAGCCCGCGGCCAGCGCGGCGGCTTCCCCGGCCGCGCCGGTCGACAGCGTTCCCTCC
>JBQCFN010000072.1:0-4534 GCA_051959035.1 Lysobacteraceae bacterium
CGGCCACCCACACGGTCGCGCGCGGCGAGTCGGCCTGGAGCATCGCCCGCCGCTACGGCCTGCGGGTCGAGGACCTGCTCGCCCGCAACCACCTGCTGCCCCGCAGTGTGTTGCGGCCCGGGACCGTGCTGCAGATCGCCCTGGCCGGCGAGTAGCCGGCGCGGCCGCGGCGCGGTTGGGGCAAACTAGGGGATTCTTCCCGCACACGGACAGCAAGCATGGGATTCCTGCAGGGCAAGCGCGCGCTCATCACCGGCATCGCCAGCGAGCGGTCGATCGCCAGCGGCATCGCCGAGGCGATGCACCGCGAAGGCGCCGAGCTCGCCTTCACCTACCAGAACGACAAGCTGAAATCGCGCGTCGAGAAGGCCGCGGCCGAGCACGGCAGCGACATCGTGCTGCCGCTCGACGTCGCCGACGACGCCCAGATCGCCGCGTGCTTCGCGCAGCTCGGCCAGCGCTGGCCCGAGGGCTTCGACATCCTCGTGCACGCGATCGCCTACGCCCCGCGCGAAGCGATCGCCGGCCAGTTTCTCGACGGCCTGACCCGCGAGAACTTCGCCATCGCCCACGACATCTCGGCCTATTCGCTGGCCGCGCTGGCCAAGGCCGCGCGTCCGCTGATGCAGGACCGCAAGGGCGCGATCCTCACCCTGAGCTACCTGGGCGCCGAGCGCGCGCTGGTCGGCTACAACGTCATGGGCGTGGCCAAGGCCAGCCTGGAGGCGACGGTGCGCTACCTCGCCTACAACCTCGGCCCCGAAGGCATCCGCGTCAACGCGATCTCCGCCGGCCCGATCAAGACGCTGGCCGCGGCGGGCATCGCCGGGTTCCGCAAGATCCTCGGCCATGTCGAAGAGAACGCGCCGCTGCGCCGCACGGTCACCATCGAGGACGTGGGCAACGTCGCCGCGTTCCTGTGCTCGGACCTGGCGTCGGGCGTCACCGGCGAAGTCACCTACGTCGATGCCGGCTACAACATCCTCGGCATGACCGGGCTGAACGACGAGGAATGATGGCCCGCCGCCGGCGCCCGCCGCCTGCCGGGACCGGCACGGGGCAGCGGCGATGGCGCGACGGCACCGCTTCCTCATCGACGAAAAACCCGGCCAGTGGCCGGGTTTTTCGTTCTTGCCGCGGGCGACCGGTTACAACCGGTCCTCGGCGACGGTGATCTTCAGCTGCCGCCGCAGGGCAGCCACCAGCGCGGCCGCATCGGCCTCGCCGGAGAACTGCGCGACCTGCTGGCGCATCGCCTGCTGCTGCTCGGGGGTCGCCTCGGCCGGGTTGCCAGGCGTGACCTTGCGGACCGCGAACACCACGATGCGGCCGTCGTCGAGCACCGCCTTGCCCGGGCTGACCTTGCCGGGGGCCGGCGCCGGCGCGGAGAAGATGGCGTCGTTGGCCTTCGCATCGGGAATCGGCGCGCCGCGCGGCAATCCGGCCGTCTCGCTCGGCGGCGGCAGGCCGCGCGCGCTGCCGAGCTCGGCGAGCGTCTTGCCCTGGCCGAGCGCCGCGACCATCTCGTCGGCGGACGCGAGCGCCGCGCGCCGCGCGCGATCGGCGCGCACCGCGGCCACCACCTGCGACGCGACTTCCGCCAGCGGCCGCTGCCGCTCCTGCGTGTGCGCGACCACGCGGATCAGCACGCTGTGCCCGGGGCCGATCTCGATCGGGTCGCTGACCGTGCCGTCCTGGATCGCCGACTCGGCGAACGCGGCGCGCTGCACCGCCGGGTTGGCGGCGATGCCGGTGCCCTGCCCGCGCGCGAACGGCCCGAGCTTCTGCACCGCCAGCCCCGCGCTGCGGGCGGCCGGCGCGAGCGAGGTCGGGTTCTTGTAGACCTGGTCGACCAGCTTGCCGACGAGGTCGTTGAAGGCGTGCTCGCGGTCGGCGTCGGCCTGTTCCTTCGCCAGCTGCTCGCGCACCTGCTCGAAGGGCGTCTGCGCGCCGGCCTTGACCTCGCGCAGCTGGATGACGTGCCAGCCGAACTGGGTCTTGATCGGCCCGCTGACCTCGCCCGGCTGCATGGCGAACAGCGCCTCCTCGAAGGGCTTCACCATCTGCCCCTTGCTCACCCAGCCGAGGTCGCCGCCGCCGGCCCTGGAGCCGGTGTCCTCGGAGTCGGCGCGCGCGAGCGCGGCGAAGTCGGCGCCCGGCTGGCGAGCCTGCGCGGCGATCTGCTGCGCCTTCTGCTCGGCCGCCTTCTGCACCGCCGCGCTCGCGCCTTCGGGCACCTTCACCAGGATGTGCGAGGCGAGGCGCTGCTCGGGCTGCACGAAGCGCGCCTTCTCCTGCTCGTAGCGCTGGCGCAGGGTGGCGTCGTCGGCGGGCGCGGCCGGCGGCAGCGCCCCGGCGTCGATGTCGACGTACTCGATGGTCACGGTCTCCGGCGCGCGGTAGTCGGCCGGATGGGTGTCGTACCAGCGCTGGATGGCCTGCGCGTCCACCGGCGCGGTGTCAGGCGCGGGCGCCGGCAGCGTGACGAACGACACGTCGCGCTTCTCGCCGAGGATGCGCATCAGGCGCTGCACTTCGGCGCTGGTGGCGAAGGCGCTCTGCGCGACGTGTTGCGGGATCAGGCTGCTGGACAATCCCTCGCGCACGTTCTGCTCGAAGCCGCGCGGCGTCAGCGGCGGGTTGGCGCCGGCGAGCGCGAGCTGGTAACGCTGCGGATCGAACTTGCCGTTCTCGCCCTGGAAGGCCGGGACGGCGAGGATGGCGTTGCGGACCTGGGCGTCGCTGATGGCCACGCCGTGGCGGGCCGCGGTCATGCGCAGGACGTGCTGGTCGACGAGCTGGTCGAGGACCTTGCGCTTGCTGTCGGCCGACTCGAACGCGCGCGGGTCGAACTGTTCGCCCTGCAGCTGGCGCGCCTGCGCCCGCGCGCGCTCGAAGGCGGCGCGGAATTCGTCGGCCTCGATGGTGTCGTGCTCCCACAGCATCGTCAGCGGCCACACCGCGGGCGCCGAAGGCCACCACGTCGGCGGCGCCTCGAGCCTGGCGACGAAGGTTTCGTTGTGCTGGGTGAGGTACTGGTCGATGCCGAAGAAGGCGAACGGCACCGTCAGCGCGGCGAGCACGACGGTTGCGAACCAGCCGGAAGTCTTTTCGCGGAGTGTCTGCAGCATGAGGCCGATGGCGCCCTGCGGGAATCAGCCGCGCAGTGTACCCGCATGAGGCCGCGGGCGCAGGCCGGGCGCGGCAAAACAAAAAGCCCGCATCGCTGCGGGCTTTCTGCTGGATCGGATGGCGGAGTGGACGGGACTCGAACCCGCGACCTCCGGCGTGACAGGCCAGCATTCTAACCGACTGAACTACCACTCCGCGGAGCCCCGAGATGATACAGATCGCCTTCGGGGCGTGCAACCAGGCTGGTGGGTGCTGAGGGGATCGAACCCCCGACCCTCTCCTTGTAAGGGAGACGCTCTACCGCTGAGCTAAGCACCCCGTGCCGGAACGATACCGCAGTCGCGCGCGGCGTTGGACCGTCGCGAAACGGGAGGCCCCGCCGATGCGCGTTGCCGGATGCGGGGAAAGCCCGCGGCTGGAGCCGCTCCCGCGACAACCGCTACCAAAGAAAAAGCCCGGCATCGCTGCCGGGCTTTTTCTATTCGTCGTTGTCTGGCTCGGCGGCCTTTCAGGCGGCCTCGTCCTCGACGCCCTCTTCGCCGGCGGCCGCTTCGTCCGCGGGCTTCGGCCCACGGCGCGGACCCTTGGCGAGCGCGCCCTCGATCTCCTTGATCGCCTCGGTCTCGGTCACCTTCTGCACCGCCGCGATCTCGCGCGACAGGCGGTCGAGCGCCGCTTCATAGAGCTGGCGTTCGGAATAGGACTGCTCCGGCTGCGTCTCCGAGCGGTACAGGTCGCGCACCACCTCGGCGATGGCGACGATGTCGCCGGAATTGATCTTGGCTTCGTATTCCTGCGCGCGGCGCGACCACATGGTGCGCTTGATGCGGGCGCGGCCCTTGAGCGTCTCCAGCGCCTTCTTCACCAGCGGCGGCTCGGCGAGCTTGCGCATGCCCACCGACACGATCTTCGCGGTCGGGACACGCAGCGTCATCTTGTCCTTGATGAAGTTGATGACGAACAGCTCGAGCTTCGCCCCCGCGATCTCCTGCTCCTCGATGGCAACGATCTGGCCGACCCCGTGCGCGGGATAGACGATGAACTCGTTGGTCTTGAAGCCTTGGCGCTGGGTGGTCTTCTTATTGGTAGCCATTCCGGGCACTACTCCTTCGGCGGCCACCGGCTTCCGGCTGGGGGCCGCTTTCGCTGCAGGGGCCCCGCCGCGGGCAGCGCCGCGGGAGGCGTGAGAGGTCCGCCGCGGAGCGGCAGACTTTTTGGTCGTCCGGCTGGTGCCGGAGGAACCCTTCTTCGACTTCTGACGCGATTTAGCTGCCACTGCTTGACGCGTGGATCGCACGCCCTCTTTCCAGACCCCTTGGGAACCGTTTTTCAGCCGCTGAAAAATAAGGCTCCCGTGCGGGAGCTTGTTCAAAAAGCGGCCTAGTCGTTCGCCTTTGTCGAT
>JBQCFN010000073.1:0-11599 GCA_051959035.1 Lysobacteraceae bacterium
TTGCCCGCCTGCGCCATCACGATGTCGGTGAGGTTGAGGCTGCCGGCCGCGATCAGCACGCCGACCAGGGCGAAGCCCATCGCGATCTCGTAGCTCACCACCTGCGCGGCCGAGCGCATCGCGCCGAGGAAGGCGTACTTCGAGTTGGACGCCCAGCCGGCGATGATGATGCCGTACACGCCGAGCGAGGTCATCGCCAGCAGGTACAGCAGGCCCGCGTTTGCGTTGGAGATGACCGCCTTCGCGTCGAAGGGCACCACCGCCCACGCGGCGAACGCCGGCACCAGCGCGATCAGCGGGGCGAGGATGTACAGCGCGCGCTGCGCGGCGGAGGGCTGGATGACCTCCTTGAACAGCAGCTTGAACACGTCGGCGAAGGCCTGCAGCACGCCCTTGCCGACGTACATCGGCCCGTGGCGCACATGCATCCAGCCGATCAGCTTGCGCTCCCACACCACGTAGAAGGCGACCGCGATGATCACCGGCATCATCACGGCGAGGATCGTCAGCACGATCCAGGCCAACACGCCGAGCGGGCCGAACGAGGCCAGCCAGTCGTGCAGCGGGTTGAACAGGGCCATCAGGCTCATGCGCCGCGCACCTCCACGCGAGCGGTGGCCAGCGGCGCGGTGGCGCCGTAGCCCGATTCGATCCACGCGCTGCCCGGCGCGACCTTGTCGCTGAGCGCGACCGGCAGCGTCGCGGTGCCCGCTGCGCCCGCCACCTTGGCGACCACGCCGGCCGCGAGGCCCGCGGCCTGCGCGTCGCGCGGATGCAGGACGATGCGCGGGCCGACCGTCAACGGATGCGCCTGCAGCGCGGAGGCGCGGCGCACGACCGCGTCGACGCGGTAGATCGCCTGCGACGCGACGAGCTCGAGCCCGTTGCCGGCGAGCGACGGCGCCTGCCCCCTGGCGACGGCGACGTCGCGCGGCGCGAGGCCGGCGCGCAGGCCGTCGATGTCGAAGAACTCGAAGCCGGGCGCCTGCAGCAGGCCGCCGAGCGCACGCAGCACGCGCCATCCCGGCCGCGCCTCGCCGGGCACCTTCCCGCCGGCGACGGCGCGCTGGTCGCGGCCTTCGAGGTTGGTGAGGATCGCGTCGATCTCCGGCAACGCGCCGATCGGCAGGATCACGTCGGCCACGCGCCGGGTGGATTCGCAGGCGAACGTGGAGAACGCCACCACCTGCGCCTTGCCCAGCGCCTGCATCGCCAGCGCCTGGTCGGCGAAGTCCAGGCCGGGCTCGATGTTGTACAGCAGGTACGCGCCACGCTGCTCGCGCAGCATCGCCTGCGCGTCGCGCGCGGTCGGCAGGACGCCGTGGCGCGCCAGGCCGATCGCGTTGGCCCCCTGCGGGATGCGGCACAGCGCGGCGCCGTGCCGGGACGCGAACGACCGCGCCGCTTCGCGGATGGCGGCGGCGTGCGGGCCGTTCTCGGCAACGCCGCCGACGATCAGCGCGACGCGGCCGGCGCCGGCGAGGTCCACCTGGCCGAGCGCGTCGGCCAGCTGCGACGGCGGCACGATGCGCTTGCTGGCGACGTCGAAGGTGAAGTCGAAGTCGACCGGGTTGACCACGTGCACCTTGGCGCCGCGCAGGGCCGCCTTGCGCACGCGCGCGTGCAGCAGCGGCAGCTCGTAGCGCAGCTGCGAGCCGAGGATGACGATGGCCTCGGCCTGCTCGATCGCGGCGACCGGCATCGCGAAGGCCTCGGCGGCCGCGCCGTCGGACAGGTCCAGCTGGCCGATGCGGTGGTCGAGGTTGCCGGTGCCCAGCGCCTCGGCCAGGCGGGCGAGCAGCGCGCCCTCCTCGTTCGAGGTGGCGGGGTGCACCAGCATGCCGAGCTGGTCGGCGCCGTTGTCCTTGAGGAGCTGGGCGGCGCGCGCCAGCGCCTCGTCCCAGGTCGCCTCGCGCCAGTCGGAGGCCTCGCCGGAATGGCCGACGCGTAGCAGCGGCCTCACCGCGCGGTCCTCGGCGTACAGGCCCTGGTGCGAATAGCGGTCGCGGTCGGACAGCCAGCACTCGTTGACCGCGTCGTTGTCGCGCGGCACGGTCCGCAGCACGTCGCCGCGGCGCACGTGCAGGAACAGGTTGCTGCCCAGCGCGTCGTGGTAGCCGAGCGACTCCTTCGCCATCAGCTCCCACGGGCGCGCGCGGAAGCGGAACACCTTGTTGGTCAGCGCGCCGACCGGGCAGACGTCGATCACGTTGCCGGACAGCTCGGTGGTCAGCGGCTTGCCGTCGTAGGTGCCGATCTGCAGGTTCTCGCCGCGCATCATGCCGCCGAGCTCGTAGGTGCCGCACACCTCCGCGGTGACGCGGATGCAGCGCGTGCACTGGATGCAGCGGGTCATGTCGGTGGCGACCAGCGGACCGAGGTCCTCGTCGGCGACCACCCGCTTGCGCTCCGAGAAGCGCGACACCGAGCGGCCGTAGCCCATCGACAGGTCCTGCAGCTCGCACTCGCCGCCCTGGTCGCAGATCGGGCAGTCGAGCGGATGGTTGATCAGCAGGAATTCCATCACGTTGCGCTGCGACTTCAACGCCTTGTCGCTGCGCGTGCGCACCTTCATGCCGTCGCTGACCGGCGTGGCGCAGGCCGGCGCCGGCTTCGGCATCTTCTCGACCTCGACCAGGCACATGCGGCAGTTGGCCGCGATGCTGAGCTTGTCGTGGTAGCAGAAGCGCGGGATGGGAATGCCGGCCTTGTCGGCCGCCTGGATGATCATCGACCCCTTGGGCGCGGTCAGCGCGACGCCGTCGATCTCGATGGCGACGTGGCCTTCCGGCACCACGGGCTTGGCGTCGGTCCCGACGGCGCTCATGCGGCGATCCCTTGTTGCTTGGCCACCACCGTGCCCGCGCGCTGGTCGTCGACCAGGAAGCGGCGGTTGACGATGGCGTATTCGAATTCGTCCCAGAAATGGCGCAGGAAGCCCTGCACCGGCCACGCGGCGGCCTCGCCGAAGGCGCAGATGGTGTGCCCCTCGATCTGGCCGGCGGCCGCGCGCAGCATCTGCAGGTCGTCGAGCGTCGCCTGGCCTTCCACGATGCGGGTCAGCATGCGGTACATCCAGCCGGTGCCCTCGCGGCACGGCGTGCACTGGCCGCAGCTCTCCTTCATGTAGAAGCGGCTGATGCGCTGGCAGGCGCGGACCATGCAGGTGGTCTCGTCCATGACGATGACCGCGCCCGAGCCGAGGCCCGAACCGGCCTTCTGGATGCTGTCGTAGTCCATCGTCAGGCCGAGCATGGTGTCGCCCGGCAGCACCGGCATCGACGAGCCGCCCGGGATCACCGCCTTCAGCTTGTGGCCGGCGCGCACGCCGCCGGCCATCTGCAGCAGCTCGGAGAACGGCGTGCCGAGGCGGATTTCGTAATTTCCGGGCCGTGCGACGTGGCCCGATACCGAGAACACCTTCGGCCCGCCGTTGTTCGGCTTGCCGAGGTTGAGGAACCATTCGGCACCGTTGCGCACGATGGCCGGCACCGAGGCGTAGGTCTCGGTGTTGTTGATCGTGGTCGGCTTGCCGTACAGGCCGAAGTTGGCCGGGAACGGCGGCTTGTAGCGCGGCTGGCCCTTCTTGCCTTCCAGCGATTCCATCAGCGCGGTTTCCTCGCCGCAGATGTAGGCGCCGGCGCCGAGCGCGTTGTAGATGTCGATGTCCACGCCGCTGCCGAGGATGTCCTTGCCCAGCCAGCCGTTGGCGTAGGCCTCGCGCGTCGCTTCCTCGAGGTGCTCGAAGGGCTCGTGGTGGAACTCGCCGCGCAGGTAGTTGTAGGCGACCTTCGTGTTGGTCGCGTAGCAGGCGATGGCCAGCCCCTCGATCACGGCGTGCGGGTTGTAGCGCAGGATGTCGCGGTCCTTGGCGGTGCCAGGCTCGGATTCGTCCGAGTTGCACAGGATGTACTTCTCGCCGTCGTGCCTGGGCATGAAGCTCCACTTCAGCCCGGTCGGGAAGCCCGCGCCGCCGCGGCCGCGCAGCCCCGATTGCTTGACCATGTCGATCAGCGCGGCGCGATCCATCTTCTCCTCGAGGATCTTGCGCAGCGCGCTGTAGCCACCGGTCTTGAGGTAGTTCTCGTACGACCACGGCTTGTCGAAGTGCAGCGTCGTGTAGACGACGTTGTGCTCCTGCGGCGCCGGGCCGACCGGGCCGGTCGGCTGCGAATAATCGTGGTGGCCGTGTGCCATCGTGTCCTGCCTCATTCCAGCCCGTCGAGCAGCTCGTCGACCTTCCCGGTCGTGAGGTTCTCGTGGTAATGCCCGTCGATCACCACCACCGGCGCGCCGCAGCAGGCGGCCAGGCACTCTTCCTCGCGCTTGAGGTAGACGCGGCCGTCGGCGGTGGACTCGCCCAGCTTGCAGCCGAGCTTCTTCTCGGCGTGGGCGACCAGGTCCTGGGCGCCGTTGAGCCAGCAGCTGATGTTGGTGCAGAAGGCGACGTTGTGGCGGCCGACCTCCTGCAGTTCGAACATCGAGTAGAAGGTCGCGACCTCGTACGCCCACACCGGCGGGATGCCGAGGTACCTGGCGACGGCGGCGACCAGTTCGTCCGTCAGCCAGCCACCGTTCTGCTCCTGCGCCGCGTGCAGTCCCTGCAGCACCGCCGAACGCTTGCGGTCGGGCGGGAACTTGGTGAGCCAGTGGTCGATGTGCGCGCGGGTCTTCTCCGACAGCACCGCCATCGGGTCGACGTTGCGCGCATTCTCGAAATTGCCGGTCGCTCTCATCGGATTCGTTCTGCCTTACCGGTCGATGCTGCCGAAGACGATGTCGTAGGTGCCGATCATCGCCACCACGTCGGCCAGCATGTGGCCGCGCACCACGGTGTCCATCGAGGACAGGTGCGCGAAGTCGGGCGCCCTCACCTTCATGCGGAACGGCTTGTTGGCGCCGTCGCTGACGAGGTAGACGCCGAACTCGCCCTTGGGCCCCTCCACCGCCGCGTAGGTCTCGCCCGGCGTCACGCAGTAGCCTTCGGAGAACAGCTTGAAGTGGTGGATCAGCGCTTCCATGTCGTCCTTCATCTCCTCGCGGGAGGGAGGCGCGACCTTGAAGTTGTCCAGCATCACCGGGCCCGGGTTGGCCTTCAGCCACTTCAGGCACTGCTGGATGATGCGGTTGGACTGGCGCATCTCGGCGATGCGGACCAGGTAGCGGTCGTAGCAGTCGCCGTTGACGCCGACCGGGATGTCGAAGTCCACCTCGGCGTACTTCGCGTACGGCTGCTTCTTGCGCAGGTCCCAGGCCACGCCCGAGCCGCGCAGCATCGGCCCGGTCATGCCCCAGGCGAGCGCCTGCTCGGGCGGGATGACGCCGATGCCGACCGTGCGCTGCTTCCAGATGCGGTTGTCGGTGAGCAGCGTCTCGTATTCGTCGACGCGCTGCGGGAACGCCTCGGTGAAGGCCTCGATGAAGTCGAGCACCGAGCCTTCGCGCGCCGAGTTGAAGTGCTTGAGCTTGCCGCCCTTGCGCCACGGCGACTCGCGGTACTGCGGCATGCGCGCGGGCAGGTCGCGGTAGACGCCGCCGACGCGGTAGTAGGCCGCGTGCATGCGCGCGCCCGACACCGCCTCGTACACGTCCATCAGCTCCTCGCGCTCGCGGAACGCGTACAGGAACACCGCCATCGCGCCGAGGTCGAGCGCGTTCGAGCCCACCCACATCAGGTGGTGCAGGATGCGCGTGATCTCGTCGAACATCGTGCGGATCCACAGCGCGCGCTCGGTCGGCTCGATGCCGAGCAGGCGCTCGATCGCGAGCACATAGGCGTGCTCGTTGCACATCATCGAGACGTAATCCAGCCGGTCCATGTACGGGATCGACTGGTTGAAGGGCTTGGCCTCCGCCAGCTTCTCGGTGCCGCGGTGCAGCAGGCCGATGTGCGGGTCGGCGCGTTGCACCACCTCGCCGTCCATCTCCAGGATCAGGCGCAGCACGCCGTGCGCCGCCGGGTGCTGCGGGCCGAAGTTCAGCGAGTAGTTGCGGATCTCCTTCTGCGCCTCGGCGACGTCGCTGGCGAAGGGCACGCTGGAGGGCTGGATCGAAGCGTTCATTTCGCGGCTCCCGGCACCGGCGTGGGGCCGGTCGACGGCTTCCTGGCATCGGCCGGGCCAATCGTGCTGCCTATCTTGAGGTCCCTGTCCTCGCCGGCGGCGGTCGCGTAGCGCGCGTCCTGGCGGATCACGCGCGGCACGTTGACGCGCGGCTCGACCGAGGTGACCGGTTCGTAGATGACGCGCTGGCGCTCGGCGTCGTAACGGACCTCGACGTTGCCGATCAGCGGGAAGTCCTTGCGGAACGGATGGCCGACGAAGCCGTAGTCGGTGAGGATGCGGCGCAGGTCCGGATGGCCTTCGAACACGATGCCGAACAGGTCGAACGCCTCGCGCTCGAACCAGTTGGCGACCGGCCACAGGTCGGTCACCGAAGGCACCACCGGCAGCGCGTTGTCCGGGCCGAAGCAGCGCACGCGCACGCGGCGGTTGTGCCGGATCGACAGCAGTTGCACGACGGCGGCGAAGCGCCGCGCCGGCATCGCCAGCGCGGCCTCGCCGGTGGCGGCCTGCGCGCTCGGGCGCTGGCCGTAGCCGAAGCGGCCGGGGCCGCGGCCTTCGACGCCGCGGCTGAAGCCCTCGGAGGACACGTTGGTATCCCACTCGTCGCTGCCGTAGCCGAGGTAGTCGATGCCGGCGACGTCAATCAGCTGCTCGAAGCCGAATTCGTCGCGCAGGACGCGGCAGCCGTCGTGGTAGTCGGCGGCATCGAGCACGATGCCGACTTCCCCGCGCGGCAGGTCGACGGTGACCTCGGCCTGCGGGAAGCGCGCGCGCAGGCGGTCGGCGAGCGTTGTCTTTGCAGCCTCGTTCGCGGTCTCGGCCATGTCAGCGCAGGCCCGTCTTGTTGTCGCCGAAGTTGGTCGCCCGGCGGATCTTCTTCTGCAGCTGCAGGATGCCGAAGGTCAGCGCCTCGGCGGTCGGGGGACAACCCGGCACGTAGATGTCGACCGGCACGACGCGGTCGCAGCCGCGCACCACCGAGTACGAATAGTGGTAGTAGCCGCCGCCGTTGGCGCAGCTGCCCATCGAGATCACCCACTTCGGGTCGGGCATCTGGTCGTAGACCTTGCGCAGCGCCGGGGCCATCTTGTTGACCAGGGTGCCGGCGACGATCATCACGTCGGACTGGCGCGGCGACGGGCGGAACACCACGCCGAAGCGGTCCAGGTCCAGGCGCGACGCGCCGGCGTGCATCATCTCCACCGCGCAGCACGCCAGCCCGAAGGTCATCGGCCACATCGAGCCGGTGCGCGCCCAGTTGAGCAGCGCGTCGGTGGTGGTGGTGACGAAGCCGCGGTCGAGCAGCGGGTTGTCGCCTTCCGGGCGCAGGATGTCGTCGACCCGGCTGTCGGGCAGCGGGTTGTTCATCAGCCCTTCGATGGTCTGGATGACGCCCATGTCAGATCGGCCCTCCGCGGCGCGCAATGGTGGCTCGCATCACTCCCACTCCAGCGCCCCCTTCTTCCACACGTAGGCGAAGCCGATCACCAGCAGCGCCAGGAACACGCCCATCTCGACCAGCCCGAACACGCCGAGCGTGCGGAACACCAGCGCCCACGGAAACACGAAGGCGATCTCGAGGTCGAAGACGATGAAGAGGATGGCGACGAGGTAGTAGCGCACGTCGAAGCGCATGCGCGCATCCTCGAACGCGGCGAAGCCGCACTCGTAGGGCGACAGCTTCTCGGCGCTCGGCCGCTTGGGCCCGAGCACGTTGCCGACGACGATGAGGGCGACGCCCACGCCGGCGGCGACGAGCAGGAACAGCAGGGTCGGCAGGTATTCGGCCAGCACGCGCGCCTCGCGGATGTGTCAGCGCCGTCGGTGGCGACGCAGCCTGCGGCGTCGTCGCGGGTCCTCCGGCTGGACATCGGCGGCGCGTTGCCGGCCACCGAAACCTCGACATTTTAGCGGGTGGCGTGAAGGCATTGCTAGAGCGGCTTTCCGCGGGCCGGATCGCGCTCGCATCGCGAACGCCGCGATGCACCGGATGGTTCCTGCAACGAGCACCGGGCATCCGCCCATCACCCGCCCGCGCGAGGGCGCGGCACGGTGGAGGCCTGCGGCGGCCCGGAGGGCGTCGCGCCGATCGACGCCGGCAGGCGGAAGGTCCCCAACCCGACATCCCGATCGCCATCCGCGCCGACCGCGCGCGTCGCCCTGGTGGCGAAGACGTGGCGGGCCAGGAACGAAAAAACAAAAACCCGCCAACGGCGGGTTCTGTTGATGCATGTCGCATCGGATTGGTGCCCAAGGGGGGACTCGAACCCCCACGACCGAAGCCGCTACCACCTCAAGGTAGTGCGTCTACCAATTCCGCCACCTGGGCAAAACCTGCGGCCATTCCCGTGGCCATGCACGCCGGCATCCAGCCGGCGCGTGCTGCGATTCTAGCGTCCCCTTACTTGCTGGGCGAGGGCTGCTGCTGCGGCGCTGGCGCCGGCGGCACGCTGGACGCGGGCGCGGCGGGCTGCGCCTGCACGGGCGCGGCCGGCACGGTGCCATCGCCGGCGGGCTGCGTGGCCGGTGCCGCGGGCACCTGCGACATCACGCCGAGGTCCTGCTGCGCGGGCCCCTGCGGCTTGGCCGCGTTGTGGGTCGCGTACCAGGCCATGAACAGGGCGATGGCGAAGAACACCACCGCCAGCCACTTGGTGCTCTTGGACAGGAAGTTGGCCGAGCCGCTGGCGCCGAACACGGTCGCCGAGGCACCGGCGCCGAAGCCCGAGCCCGCCTGCGCGCCGGCGCCGCGCTGCATGAGGATCATCGCGATCATCGCGATCGCGAGCAGCACGTACAACACGTTGAGGATCAGCATCAGCATCGGGATGTCCCGCGAAAGATTCCTTAGGGAGCCGCCGCGTCGGCGATGGCGAGGAAGTCCGCCGCCACCAGCGAGGCCCCGCCGATCAGCCCGCCATCCACGTCCGGCTGGGCGAACAGCGCGGCGGCGTTGTCGGGCTTGCAGCTGCCGCCGTACAGGATCGGCAGCGAGTCGGCGATTTTAGCATCCCGGGCGGCGATTTCGCCACGCAGGAAAGCGTGCACCTGCTGGGCCTGTTCCGGGGTGGCGGTACGGCCGGTGCCGATCGCCCAGACCGGCTCGTAGGCGACCACCGCCCCGGCGAACACCCCGGGGCCGCCCAGCTCGAACAGCGGCTGCAGCTGCTGCTCGAGGGCGTACTCGGTCTGGCCGGCCTCGCGCTGGTGCAGGGTCTCGCCCACGCACAGGATCGGGGTCAGCCCGGCCGCGCGGGCGGCGAGGAACTTGCGCGCGACCAGCTCGCTGCTTTCGTGGTGGTACTGGCGGCGCTCGGAGTGGCCGACCAGGCCATAGCGCGCGCCGACGTCGGCCAGCATCGCCGCCGACACCTCGCCCGTATAGGCGCCCTTTTCGTTCGCGCTGACGTCCTGCGCGCCGAATTCCAGCCCGGTGCCGGCGTAGTGGGAGACCAGCTCGCCGAGGTAGGGCAGCGGCGGCAGGACCAGCAACCCGACGCCCTGCGGCGCCCCGCGCGCGACCACCGCGTCCAGCAGCGCGCGCGCGAAGGCGCGATCGCCGTGCAGCTTCCAGTTCCCCGCGACGATCCTCCGACGCATGCACCGCCCCCTGTCCGATCCGGCCGCGCAGGATACCGGACTCGCCGCGCGGCCTGAACCCGCCACGCACGCCCCGCGCCCTGTACGATCGGAAGCGTCGCGCGAACCACACGCCCGCTTGCCTCCTCCCCACGCCCTCGTCACCGGCGCCTCCGCCGGCATCGGTGCCGCCATCGCCCGCGAATACGCGCGCCGGGGCGTCCCGCTGGTGCTCACCGCGCGCCGGCTCGACCGGCTCGAGGCCCTCGCCGGCGAACTGCGCGCGCGGGTCCCGGTCGCCTGCATCGCCGCCGACCTCGCCGACCCGTCCGCGCCGGCGCGGCTGCAGGCCGACATCGTCGCGCGCGGGCTGGCGATCGGGCACCTCGTCAACAACGCGGGCTACGGCGTGCCCGGCCGCTTCCTGTCGTCGGACTGGAAGATCCACGCCGACTTCCTGCAGGTGCTGCTCGGGGCGGTGTGCGAACTGACCCACCGCTTCCTGCCGGCGATGGAAGCCGCCGGCCACGGCCGCATCCTCAACGTCGCTTCGCTCGCCGGGCTGGTGCCGGCCTCGGCCGGGCACACCCTGTATGGCGCGGCCAAGGCCTTCGTCATCCGCTTCTCCGAGTCGCTGGCGCAGGAAGCGCGCCCGCACGGCGTGCACGTCACCGCGCTCTGCCCGGGCATGACCTTCACCGAATTCCACGACGTCAACGGCATGCGCGAGCGCGTATCGAAGCTGCCGGCGTGGCTGTGGCAGGACGCGGCGACCGTCGCCCGCCTGGGCGTGGACGCGGTCGAGCGCGGCGACGCACGCTGCGTGCCCGGTGGCGTCAACCGCCTGCTGGCCGCGCTGTCCAGGTACCTCCCCGAACCCGCCGCGCGCGCGCTGATCGCCAGCCGCAGCCGCGACTTCCGCGACGCCGACTGACACCGACCGACCGCCGCCATGGCCCTGCCCGCCCCGCGCCTGCTGCCCTACCGCAAGCCCACCGAGGGCCGCGACTACTGGCTGTTCGAGGATGCCCTGCCCGATCCGGCGGCGGTGCGCGAGCGCTGCCTCGCGCGCACCGACTGGACCGAGGGCTATCCATACAAGCCGGAGGCCTGGCCGGGCATGCGCACGATCCCCGCCCTGCTGCCGGAGGAGCTGGCGGTGCTGGAGGCGAAGGTGCGCGCGGCGACCGGCGCTTCCCGGCTGTGGGTGCAGGATGCCGCCGACGGCGGCCACCTCAACCACAATTGCGTGCAGGTGGTCGGCGAGGATGAATGCGGGCCGAAGCCGCACACCGATTCGCGCGCGCTGTGCCGCTATGCCGCGGTGCTGTACCTCAATCCGCGCGCGCCGGAGCACTGCGGCACCAGCTTCTACCGCCAGCGCCTGCCCGACGGGCGCCTGGGCGGCAACATGGTGATGCCGCCGCACGCCAACCTGGTCGAGGCGCTGGGCACGCGGCACGTGCCGCTGGGCTCCTTCGTGGAGGACCAACGCATCGCCCACCGCTTCAACCGCCTGCTGCTGTACCGCGCCAACCTGATCCACAGCGCCACCGCATATTGCGGGCAGGTGCTGGAGAACAAGCGGATGGCGGCGGTGTTCTTCTGGATGGCGTAGCGGCGGCGGACGGCAAGCGGGCTGGCGGCCGCGCCCGGACGGTGACCGGAGGAAGCGTGCCGGCGGCGCGTCCTCGGGACATCCCGGGAAAGCCGCCTGGCGGGTGCTGAAAAAAAGCGCGCGGCGTGCCTCCAAGAGTTCGCGGCTGTGAGCCGCGCTTCCACACCGCTCCTGCAGCTTCGCCTCCAGGCGGCTGAGGGGTCAGCTGGCGGCCGCGCGGACCGCCTCGGCGAGCGCGTCGAGCGTGGACTGCACCAGCGCGGCGTCGTCGGCTTCCACGGTGACGCGCACCACCGGCTCGGTGCCGGACGGGCGCAGGAACGCGCGGCCGCGGCCC
>JBQCFN010000074.1:0-6000 GCA_051959035.1 Lysobacteraceae bacterium
CAGCTCCAGCAGGCCCGAGGCATCGGCGTCGACGCCGAGTTCCTTCGCCGAGCACAGCATGCCGTTGGACTCGACCCCGCGCAGCTTCGCCGCCTTGATCGTGATGCCGCCGACGTGGGCGCCGATCGTGGCCAGCGGCGCGACCAGCCCAGGGCGCGCGTTCGGCGCGCCGCAGACGATCTGCAGCGGCGCGGCGCCGCCGGCGTCGACCTGGCAGACCTGCAGGCGGTCGGCTTCCGGATGGCGGGCGCAATCGACGATGCGCGCGACCACGACGCCGTCGAGCGCGCCGCCGAGCGGCGTGACCTCCTCGACCTCCAGGCCGATCGCGGTCAGCGTCGCGGCGAGCTGCTCGCGCGAGGCGTCGGTGCGGACGTGCTGGCGCAGCCAGTTTTCGGAGAATTTCATGTCGGCTCTGCTTTCGTCATCCCGGCGCGGGCCGGGCTGGATCCGTGGGTGGACGGGCGCGGGCGGCGACTGCGGAACGGCGCCTCAGGCGAACTGCCGGAGGAAGCGCACGTCGTTGTCGAAGAAGCTGCGCAGGTCGTCGACGCCATGGCGCAGCATGGCGAAGCGCTCGACGCCCAGGCCGACCGCGAAGCCGGTGTAGCGCTCCGGGTCGATGCCGACGTTGCGCAGCACGTTCGGGTGGACCATGCCGCAGCCCAGCACCTCCAGCCAGCGGATGCTCCCGTCCGGCTGCTGCCAGGCGATGTCGACCTCGGCCGAGGGCTCGGTGAAGGGGAAGTAGCTCGGGCGGAAGCGCATCTCGAAGTCGCGCTCGAAGAACGCACGCACGAACGCGGCCAGCGTGCCCTTGAGGTCGGCGAAGCTGGCGTGCTCGTCGACCAGCAGCCCCTCGCACTGGTGGAACATCGGCGTGTGGGTCTGGTCGGAGTCGCTGCGGTAGACCTTGCCGAGCGCGATCATGCGCAGCGGCGGCTTGTGGTCGAGCATGTAGCGCACCTGCACGCCCGAGGTGTGGGTGCGCAGCAGGCGGGCGGCGCCGCGGCTGTCCGGGGGAAAGTAGAAGGTGTCGTGCATCGCCCGCGCCGGGTGGTGCGGCGGGAAGTTCAGCGCCTCGAAGTTGTGCCAGTCGTCCTCGATCTCGGGGCCTTCGGCGCGCGCGTAGCCGAGGCGCCCGAAGATGTCGGCGATGCGTTCCATCGTGCGCGACACCGGGTGCAGGCCGCCGCGCTCCGCGTCCCGTCCCGGCAGGGTGACGTCGACCGTCTCGGTGGCCAGCCGCGCCTCGAGCGCCGCGGCGTCCAGCGCCGCCTTGCGCGCGGCCAGCGCCTCGCCGAGCGCGTCGCGCGCGCGGTTGATCGCCTCGCCCGCGGCCTTGCGCTGGTCCGCCGGCAACGCGCCGAGGGACTTCAATTGCGCGGTGATGCTGCCCTGCTTGCCGAGCAGGGCGACGCGCAGCGCCTCGAGCGCGTCGGGCGTGCCCGCCGCCGCGATGTCGGCGAGGGCCTGCCGGGCCAGGGATTCGATGTCGCTCATGACGGGCGCTCACTCCTTCCTTCCGCCATCCGGGCAGGCCGGGAGTCCAGTGGCTTCCGCGGCCCGGGAGGCGCTGGATTCCCGCTCGGGCGGGCATGACGGGCAAAAAACAGGATGACCGAAACGAACATGGGGAAGGACTTGCGCCCTTCCCCATGCGTTGCCTTCGATGAAGGCCGCGCGTGGGGCGCGGCCGTCATTGTGTGCATTACGCCGCGAGCGCGCCCTTCGCCTTCTCGGCCAGCGCGGCAAAGCCCGCCGCGTCGTGCACGGCGATGTCCGCCAGCACCTTGCGGTCGAGGCCGATGCCGGCCTTGGCGAGGCCGTTCATGAAGCGGCTGTAGCTCATGCCGTTGATGCGGGCCGCCGCGTTGATGCGCGCGATCCACAGGGTGCGGAACTGGCGCTTCTTCTGCTTGCGGCCGATGTAGGCGTACTGCAGCGCCTTCGTCACCGCCTGCTTGGCGACGCGGAAGACCTTGCGACGGGCGTTGTAGTAGCCCTTGGCCTGCTTGAGGATCTTCTTGTGACGGCGGCGCGCCATCACGCCACGCTTGACTCGTGCCATGGTTCAGCCCTCCTCAGAGATACGGCAGCATGCGGTCCAGGCGGCCCGCGTCCTCGGCACGAACATGGTTCGTCTGCCGCAGGTTGCGCTTCCGCTTGGTCGCCTTCTTGGTGAGGATGTGGCTCTTGTTGGCGTGGCCGCACTTGTACTTGCCGGAAGCGGTCTTCCGGAAGCGCTTGGCCGCCGCCCGATTGGTCTTGATCTTGGGCATTGGGATGTCCTTGCGAAATCAGTCACTGGCCCGGGCGGTGGCTGGTCGGCCACGCTTTCCATCCTGCCCTTGCCGGTCGTAAGCCGCTGATCCGGAAGGGATCAGGCGGCGGGTCCTGGGTGACGCGCTCCCCGCAGGCGCGGGAAGCCGGGCATTATGCCGGGCCGCGGCGGCGTGCGCAAATGGGGGTTCCCTTGGAAATCAGGGCCTTGGGTGCCCGGCATCGCCTGCCCGCCAGGGCGAAGGGCGCCCCGCGGCGCCCTTCCCCGCCGCCCCGCCCACCGGCGAAGCGACCATCACGACCGCGGGTCGCGCGGTCAGGTCTTCTTCTTCGGCGCGATCATCATCACCATCTGCCGGCCTTCCAGGCGCGGCCGCGACTCGATCACGATGTCCTCGCCCAGGTCGGCCTCGATCCGGCTGGCCATCGCCCGGCCCAGCTCCTGGTGGCTCATCTCGCGGCCACGGAAGCGGATGTTGACCTTGATCTTGTCGCCCTCTTCCAGGAAGCGGCGCATGTTGCGCAACTTGATCTGGTAGTCGCCCTCGTCGGTGACCGGGCGGAACTTCATTTCCTTGATCTCGACCTGCTTGGACTTCTTCTTGGCCTCGTTGGCCTTCTTCTGCATCTCGAACTTGAACTTGCCGAAGTCCATGATCTTGCAGACCGGCGGATCGGCGTTGGGCTGGATCTCGACGAGGTCGAGCTCCTCCTCTTCGGCCATGCGCAGCGCGTCGTCGCGCGACAGCACGCCGATCATTTCGCCATCGCTGCCGATCACGCGCACGCGCGGCACGCGGATCTCGTGGTTCTTTCGGTTCTGCTTTTCGGGGGTACTGATGTCGCGATCTCCAGGGAGGAACGTACCGGCCACGCTGCGGCCGGGCCATCTCGGGCTGCTGCGGCGTTGCTAATTAAGCATGCTGTTGCCGTAAACGCGCGGCGAAATCGGCGACGGACATGGTCCCCAGGTCCTCCCCCGTGCGCGTGCGCACCGCCACGGCGCCATTGTCCTTCTCGCGGTCCCCGACCACCAGCAGGTACGGCACGCGTTGCAGCGTGTGCTCGCGGATCTTAAAGCCGATCTTCTCGTTCCGCAAATCGGCCTCGACCCGGAGCCCTTGATTCCTAAGGGTTTTCCGGACCTCGGTGGCCCAGTCGGCCTGGGCGTCCGTGATGTTCATCACGACCGCCTGGACCGGCGCCAGCCAGGCCGGCAGGGCGCCGGCGTGGTGCTCGATCAGGATGCCGATGAAGCGCTCCATCGAGCCGACGATGGCGCGATGCAACATGACCGGATGGCGGCGCTGGCTCTTCTCGTCGACGTACTCGGCGCCGAGGCGGCCGGGCATCATGAAGTCGACCTGCATGGTGCCGAGCTGCCAGGTGCGGCCGATCGCGTCGCGCAGGTGGTACTCGATCTTGGGCCCGTAGAAGGCGCCCTCGCCCGGCAGTTCCTCCCACTCCACCCCGGCCTTGCGCAGGGCGGCGCGCAGCGCCTCCTCGGCCTTGTCCCAGGTGGCGTCGTCGCCCAGCCGCGGCTCCGGCCGCAGCGCGAGCTTGACCTGCACGTCGGTGAATCCGAAGTCGGAGTAGACCCGCATCGCCTGCGCGTGGAAGGCCGTCACCTCGGACTCGATCTGCTCCTCGGTGCAGAACACGTGGCCGTCGTCCTGGGTGAAGCCGCGCACGCGCAGGATGCCGTGCAGTGCGCCCGAGGGCTCGTTGCGGTGGCAGGCGCCGAACTCGCCGTAGCGGATCGGCAGGTCGCGGTAGCTGTGCAGGCCCTGCTTGAACACCTGCACGTGGCCGGGGCAGTTCATCGGCTTCAGCGCGTAGGTGCGCTTCTCCGATTCGGTGAAGAACATGTTGTCCTTGTAGTTGTCCCAGTGGCCCGAGGACTTCCACAGCGACACGTCGAGGATCTGCGGGCAGCGCACCTCGCCGTAGCCGGTCTCGCGGTAGACGCGGCGCATGTACTGCTCGACCACCTGCCAGACCGCCCAGCCCTTCGGGTGCCAGAACACCAGGCCCGGCGCCTCTTCCTGCAGGTGGAACAGGTCCTGCTGCCTGCCGATCTTGCGGTGGTCGCGCTTCTCGGCCTCCTCCAGCATGTGCAGGTAGGCCTTCAGGTCCTTGTCGTTGAGCCAGGCCGTGCCGTAGATGCGGCTGAGCATCTGGTTGTTGCTGTCGCCGCGCCAGTAGGCACCGGCCACCTTCATCAGCTTGAACGCGCGCAGCTTGTCGGTGCTCGGCACGTGCGGGCCGCGGCACAGGTCGGTGAACTCGCCCTGCGAATACAGCGACAACTCCTCGTTCGAGGGAATGCTTTCGATGATCTCGGCCTTGTAGGCCTCGCCCATGTCGCGGAAGAACTTCGTCGCCTCGTCGCGCGACTTCACGCTGCGGCTCACCGGCAGCGCCTCCTTCACGATCTTCTGCATCTCCGCCTCGATCGCGGGCAGGTCCTCCGGCGTGAACGGCCGCTCGTAGGCGAAGTCGTAGTAGAAGCCGTTGTCGATCACCGGGCCGATGGTCACCTGCGCGCCCGGGTACAGGCGCTGCACCGCCTGCGCGAGCAGGTGCGCGGTGGAGTGGCGCAGCACGTCGAGCGCGTCGGGATGGCGGTCGGTGACGATCTCCAGCGCCACGTCGTGGTCGATGCGGAAGCCGGTGTCGACCAGCCGGCCGTCGACCTTGCCGGCCAGCGCGGCCTTGGCCAGGCCGGCGCCGATCGAGGCGGCGACCTCCTGCACGGAAACGGGACCTTCGAACTCGCGGCGGCTGCCGTCGGGAAGCGTGATGGCGATCATGGGCTCGGAATGGCGATGCGGGATGCGGGGGCCGGAAACAAAAACAGCGCCACGAGGGCGCTGGGTGTGTTCCGCGGGACATGCGGCGACCGGCCTCGTGGGATCAGCGAAGGGCGCGGGTAGTCCTCATGTCGCACGCTCGGCCGGCGTTGCCGCGGGCCACCTCATGGCTGGTTGCGGGTTGTCGGGCCACGCCGCTTCGGCCGAAGCGGACGTGGTGGGCGGTACAGGGTTCGAACCTGTGACCCCTACCATGTCAAGGTAGTGCTCTACCGCTGAGCTAACCGCCCGACGACCCCGCAGGGGGCGCGCAGTTTAGCGTGCCGGGACGCTCCGCGACAACCGATGCCTAGGCCCCCAGGCTGGCCTCCTTCAGCCGCCGGATCTGGTCGCGCACGCGGGCGGCGTCCTCGAACTCGAGGTCGCGGGCGTGCTGGTACATCTTCTGCTCCAGCTCCCGGATCCGGGCGGCGGCCTGCGCCGGCGTGAGGCGGGCGTAGTCCTCGCCCGGCTCGGCCACGCGCCGGCCCTTGCCGCGCCCCTTCACGGCGCCCGGTTCCTCGCGCGCGCCTTCCATGATGTCGGTGATCGGGCGCGCCACCGACTTCGGCACGATGCCGTGCGCCGCGTTGTATTCGACCTGCTTCTGCCGCCGGCGGTCGGTCTCCTCCAGCGCCGCCTTCATCGACCGGGTCACCGTTTCGGCGTACAGGATCGCCTTGCCGCGCAGGTTGCGCGCGGCGCGGCCGATGGTCTGGATCAGCGAGCCGGTCGAGCGCAGGAAGCCTTCCTTGTCGGCGTCGAGGATCGCGACCAGCGACACCTCGGGCATGTCCAGGCCCTCGCGCAGCAGGTTGATGCCGACCAGCACGTCGAACTTGCCCAGGCGCAGGTCGCGGATGAT
>JBQCFN010000075.1:0-4207 GCA_051959035.1 Lysobacteraceae bacterium
GACGAGCTGCGCTTCCTGCTGATCAGCGGCGATGTCAGGCTGGTGGCCGACGACAGCGCGAAGGACCTGACGGTGGTGGCCACCCCGACCCGCAAGCCCAAGTGCGTGCGCTGCTGGCACCACCAGGCCGACGTTGGCCAGCATCCCGCGCATCCGCAGCTGTGCGGCCGCTGCGTGGGCAACGTCGAAGGGCCGGGCGAGGACCGGCGCTGGTTCTGATCGACGCCGGCCGGGCAGGCGGCGGATGCGAAACTCGGAGGGTCCCGGCTTCCGCCGGGACGTGGATGCAGGCGCCGGCTTGGCCGGCTCGCCCAGGAATCGAACGGAATGACCAAGCTGTCCCGCCCCAACGCGCTTCCCTGGCTCGGCGTGTCCGCCGCCGTGATCGCGCTCGACCAGCTCAGCAAGGCCTGGGTGCTCGCGCGGCTGCCGGAGTTCCGGCCCGTGCCTGTGATCGACGGCTTCTGGAACTGGTTCCGCACCTACAACACCGGCGCCGCCTTCAGTTTCCTGAGTGACGCCGGCGGCTGGCAGAAGTACCTGTTCGTGGCGCTGGCGCTGGCGGTCAGCGCGGTGCTGGCGCGCTGGCTGGCGAAGACGCCGCGTGGCGACTGGCGGACCGCGCTGCCGTTCGCGCTGGTCATCGGCGGCGCGCTCGGCAACCTGGTCGACCGCCTGCTGCACGGCCACGTGGTCGACTTCATCCAGTGGTACTGGCGGGACCATTACTGGCCGGCGTTCAACATCGCCGATTCGGCGATCGTGGTCGGCGCGGTCGCGCTGGGCCTGTTCGCCCTGCGGCAAGGCAAGCCGGCGGGCGAGGCGCGATAATCACGGCATGGACATCCTGCTGGCCAATCCGCGCGGTTTCTGCGCCGGCGTCGACCGCGCGATCGAGATCGTCAAGCGCGCGCTGGAAACCCTCGGCGCGCCGATCTACGTCCGCCACGAGGTCGTGCACAACCGCTACGTCGTCGACGACCTGCGCCACCGCGGCGCGATCTTCGTCGAGGAACTCGACGAGGTGCCCGACGGCGCGACGGTGATCTTCAGCGCGCACGGCGTCTCGCAGGCGGTGCGCCAGGAGGCGGCGCGGCGCGGGCTGAAGGTGTTCGACGCGACCTGCCCGCTGGTGACCAAGGTGCACCTGGAGGTCGCGCGGCAGTGCCGCGCCGGGCGCGACATGGTGCTGATCGGGCACGCGGGGCACCCGGAAGTGGAAGGCACGATGGGGCAGTGGGACGCGCACGCCGGCACCGGCCGCATCCATCTCGTGGAGGACCTCGACGACGTCGCCGCGCTCCACCTCGACCAGCCGGGCAACTGCGCCTACACCACCCAGACCACGCTGTCGGTCGACGACACGCTGGAGATCATCGCGGCGCTGCGGCGGCGCTTCCCGCTGATCCAGGGCCCGCGCAACGACGACATCTGCTACGCCACCCAGAACCGCCAGGACGCGGTGCGCGAACTGGCGCGCCAGTGCGACCTGTTGCTGGTGGTCGGCTCGCCCAACAGCTCCAACTCCAACCGCCTGCGCGAGCTGGCCGAGCGCGAGGGCATCGAGGCCCACCTGATCGACGGCGCCGCCGAGATCGATCCGCGCTGGATACAGGGCCGTCGCCACATCGGCGTCAGCGCGGGCGCCTCCGCCCCGGAGGTGCTGGTGCGCGGGGTGATCGAGCGCCTGCACGCGCTCGGCGCGGCCGGCGTGCGCGAGCTCGACGGCAAGCCCGAGGACATGGTGTTCGCCCTGCCCAAGGAGCTGCGGCTCCAGCTGGTCGATTGACCGGCCCCCGGCCGCTACCTACACTTGCCGCCCACGCCGGAATAGCTCAGCTGGTAGAGCACGTCATTCGTAATGATGGGGTCGTAGGTTCGAATCCTATTTCCGGCACCAGCTCCACCAGGAAGGCCCGCGCTGCGGGCCTTCTTCTTTTTTCCGGCTCGGCGATGGCAAGCTGCAGCCCCCTGGCCTTCCCGCACCCGTGATCGAACGCATCCTGGTCGTCTGTGTCGGCAACATCTGCCGCAGCCCGATGGCGGAGGTGCTGCTGCGCGAGCGCCTGCGCGGGCGCGGGGTGGTGGTCGAATCCGCCGGGCTGGCGGCGCTGGCGGGCCGGCCGGTCGATCCCGACGCCGCCGCCGTGCTCGCCGCGCGGGGCCTTGCCGCGGACGCGCACGTCGCGCGCAAGCTGACCCCGGAGATGATCGCCGCCGCCGACCTGGTGCTGGCGATGGATCCGCGCCAGCTCTCCGCGGTGCGCGCGATCGCGCCGCAGGCGCGCGGCAAGACGTTCCTGCTCGGCAAATGGATCGACGAGGCCGACGTGCCCGATCCCTACGGCAAGCCGCGCGAGGCCTTCGAGCAGGCGTTCGCGCTGATCGAGCGTGCGGTCGACGGGTGGGTGGCGCGCCTCTGAACGGCGCGGCGCCCCGCGGGGCGCGCGCATTCACGTATGCGCCCATCGCGTGAAATCTTTCCGTTCCCGAAACGGAACCTTTACCCAAACCTGAAAATTTCATCCCTTCGTCAACCACGCCTCGCTAGTTTTCCCTGCGACGTGCCGACGTTCGCGCACTGCGCGCGCCGGTGGTTACCGCGCCGGCCTGTCCGGACCGGGCGACTCACGATGTCCATCGCAGAGGCGTACATGGATGATGCAAAGCTGGTGGCCGCGAGCGCGATCGCGTTGGCCGTCACGTTGTTCACGCTGTTCTCGTTGCGTCCGGTCGCGCGCCGGCTCGGGCTGGTGGACAAGCCCGACGAACGCAAGCGCCACCGGGGGCGGGTGCCGCTGATCGGCGGCCTGTGCTTCTTCATCGGCACCGTCGTCGGGCTGGTCTACCTCGGCTACATGGACCGGCTGGTCGCCAGCCTGCTGGTGCCCGCGGCGCTGATCGTGATGACCGGCCTCGTCGACGACCTCTATTCGCTGAGCGTGCGCTCGCGCCTGGTGGTGCAGGGCTGCTGCGTGTTCATCGTGATCGCCGCGACCGGCGTCTACCTCGACAGCGCCGGCCGGGTGTTCGGCCTCGATGACCTCGGCTTCGGCCTGTTCGGCATCCCGCTGACGATCTTCGCGGTGATCGGGCTGATCAACGCGTTCAACATGCTCGACGGCATCGACGGGCTGGCCGCGAGCCAGGCGATGGTGAGCATCGCGGCCATCTCGCTGTACGCGCATTCCAGCCTCGCGCCGTTCGGCGTGTTGCTGCTGCTGCAGGTCCTGTTCGCCGCGCTGGTGCCGTACCTGTGCGTCAACCTCGGCTGGCCGGACGGGCGCAAGGTCTTCATGGGCGACGCCGGCAGCACGCTGATCGGCTTCCTGCTCGGCTGGAGCCTGATCTTCCTCAGCCACCGCGGGGTGGAGCGGCTCGCGCCGGTGGACGCGCTGTGGTGCGTCGCGTTGCCGGTGATGGACACGCTGGCGGTGATGGCGCGGCGCGTGCGCGCGGGACGCTCGCCGTTCAAGCCCGACCGGCAGCACCTGCACCACCTGCTGCTCGACGCGGGCTGCACGCCGCGGCAGGCGCTGGTGGCGATGCTGGCGGCGAGCGCGTTGCTGGCAACCCTCGGCGCGGGCCTGCGGACCGCGCCGCAGACCGTGAGCCTGCTGGCCTTCGCGGCGCTGCTGGCGGCGTACGTGCTGCGCTTCGACCGCGCGCTCGCGCCGCTGCGCGCGCTCGTCGCCCGCCACGCCGCCGGCGAGGCGCGGGCCGAAGCCGCCGCGCCGGCGAAGGTGCGCGCGCTGTGCGTGATGGCCACGCCCGCCGACGCCGCGCAGATCGCGCCGATCGCGCGCGAGCTGGCCGTGGACGGGCGCTTCGAATCGCGCATCTGCGTCGCCGGCAACGCCGGGCAGAGCCCGCGCCACCTGCTCTCGCTGTTCGACCTGGCGCCCGACATCCGCATCGAGGAAGCCGATCCGGGCGCGGACGCCACCGGCGCCACCTCGCAGGCGCTCGACGGCATGAAGCGCGTGCTCGCCGACTTCCGCCCCGACGTGGTGCTGGTGCCCGGCTACACGCCGGCCGCCGCCGCCACCACGCTCGCCGCGTTCTACCAGCAGGTGCCGGTGGTGTGCGTCGAACCGGAGAGCGCGCGCGCCGCGGTCCCGCTGCTGCACCAGGAGGCCGACCGCAAGATCACCTGCACGCTGGCCTCGCTGCACCTCGCCCCGCACGAGGCCGGCGGCCGCGGCCT
>JBQCFN010000076.1:0-2979 GCA_051959035.1 Lysobacteraceae bacterium
ATGCGTCCGGTCAGGCGATGGCTTCGTCGAGCACGCGCCGCAGCACGGCCGGGTCGATGGGCTTCTGCAGGTAGCTGCGCGCCCCCATGCGCAGGCAGTGCTCGATGTCGCCCTGCGCGCCGAGCGAGCTGAGCACGACGACGCGCGCCTGCGGGTCGAACGCGATGATCTGCTCGAGCGCCTGCTTGCCGTCGACGTCGGGCATCACCAGGTCGAGCAGCACGACGTCGGGCTTGAGTTCGCGGTACCTGGCGACCGCGCTGGCGCCGTCGCCGGCTTCGCCGACGAGGTCGTAGCCGCAGTCGGCCAGCTGGCTGGCGGTGAGCATGCGCAGCGCGCGCGAGTCGTCGCACAGCAGCACGGTGGGTCTGGACATGACGTTCCCCCGCGGCGGAAAGGGCCGCATCGTCGAGGGGACTATCGGCCGGCGCGCGCCGGGCTTGAGGGCGTGCCGCGATCGGCCCGAAGCGGAGAGGAACGCCCGCCGCGCCCGCGGCCAGCGCATCGCAGCCACGTGCCGGCCGGAAACGGCGAAGGGCTGCCGGGGCAGCCCTTCGCGCATCCTCCGTCCCGCCCGCGCCGGCAAGCCGCTCAGCGCCCCAGCTCCTTCCACAGGAAGGCGTAGGTCAGCGCCCACAGGTGGGCCTGCTGGCGGTTGGTGGCGCCGGCGCCGTGGCCGCCCTCGGTGTTCTCGTAGTAGCGCACGTCCTTGTCGGCGGCGAGCATCTTCGCGGCCATCTTGCGCGCGTGGCCGGGGTGCACGCGGTCGTCGCGGGTGGTGGTCCAGATGAAGGCCGGCGGATAGGCCTTCGCCGCATCGAACAGCTGGTACGGCGAGAACGTCCGGATGTAGTCCCAGTCCGCGGTGTCCGGATCGCCGTACTCGGCCATCCACGAGGCACCGGCGAGCAGGTGGCTGTAGCGCTTCATGTCCAGCAGCGGCACCTGGATGACCACCGCGCCGAACAGCTGCGGGTACTGGGTGAGCATGTTGCCCATCAGCAGGCCGCCGTTGCTGCCGCCCATGATGCCCAGGCGCGCGCGCGAGGTGACCTTGCGCGCCACCAGGTCCTGCGCCACCGCGGCGAAGTCCTCGTAGGCCTTGTGGCGGTTTTCCTTCAGCGCGGCCTGGTGCCAGCGCGGGCCGTACTCGCCGCCGCCGCGGATGTTGGCCACCGCGTACACGCCGCCGCGCTCCAGCCAGCCCTTGCCGACGATGCCGGAGTAGCCCGGCGTCAGCGACACCTCGAAGCCGCCGTAGCCGTACAGCAGGGTCGGCGCATCGCCGTCGGCCGCCAGGTCCTTCGGCCGCACCAGGAAGTACGGCACGCGGGTGCCGTCCTGCGAGGTCGCGAAGTGCTGCTCGACGACGTCCTTGGAGGCGTCGAAGAACGCCGGCATCGCCTTGAGCGCCTCGGGCGGGTGGCCCGGCTGCCACAGCGACAGCGTGGTCGGCGTGAGGTAGCCGGTTTCGGTCAGCCACAGCGCGTCGCTCTCGTCGGCGTCCACCGCGCGCACGCCGAGGGTGCCGATGCCGACGCTGCCGGCGTACGGCGTCGCCTTCCAGTCGTGCGCGGGATCGAGCACCGACAGGCGGTTCTTGACGTCGTCGAGCACGTTGAGGACGAGCGTGCCCTTCGTCCAGGTGAAGCTTTCCAGCGAGGTGGTCGCGGTCGGGGTGAACAGCACGCGGAAGTCGCGCTTGCCGGCCATGAAGGCGTCGAAGTCGCTGACCAGCAGCGCGCCGGCCGGCCAGGTCGTGCCGCCGACCGTCCACGGATCGCGCAGCTGCAGCGCCAGCCACGGGCCGTGCACGGCCTTGATCGTCGAGTCCGGCGCGTCGATCTTGGCCAGCGAGCCGTCGGCGCGGCGCAGGTACAGCTCGTCTCGGTAGAAGGCGAGCGTGCGGCTGACGAAGTCGCGCTCGAAGCCCGGCGTGTGGTCGCGCAGGGCCGCGATGTACATGTCGCCGGGCTTGCCCTCGTACACCACCGTCGCCGCCGACAGCGGCGTGCCGCGCTTCCACTCCTTGACGATGCGCGGATAGCCCGAGCTGGTCATCGAGCCGTCGCCGAAGTCGGTGAACACGTACACCCGGTCGGCGTCGATCCAGCCGAGCCCGCCCTTGGCCTCCGGGCGGAAGAAGCCGTCCTTGACCCATTGCTTGTCGACGAGGTCGAACTCGCGGGTCACGTCGGCATCGGAGCCCCCGCGCGAGAGCGCGACGAGGCAGCGGCGATACGCGGGGCGCAGGCAATCGGCGCCGTGCCACACCCAGTTCTCCTTCTCGGCGGCGCTGAGCGCGTCGAGGTCGATCACCGTTTCCCAGCGCGGCTCGGGCTTGCGGTATTCCTCCAGCGTGGTGCGCCGCCACAGGCCGCGCTGGTGCTGCGCGTCCTTCCAGAAGTTGTAGTAGTGGTCGCCGATCTTCTCGACGTCGGGGATCTTGGCCTTCGAGTCGAGGATCGCCTCGATGTCGTCCTGCAGGCGGGCGAAGTCCGCGCTGCCGGCGAGTTCGGCATCGGTGCGCGCGTTCTGTCCGTGCACCCAGGCCAGCGGTTTGTCGCCGGTGACGTCCTCGAGCCAGGCGTACGGATCGGCGGAGGCGGCGGGCGTGGTCATGGCGGCATCTCGCGGCGCGGCGAGGGCCGGTGCGGCCAACAGGCTGGCGGCCAGGACGAGATGGCGGACGACAGTCGGCATGCGGCCCTCGCGGGATCAGGAAGGGGACCGCACCCTAGCATGCGTGCCGCGCGGCCTCCCCTGTCGGCGGTCATGCGGCACGGGCGGTCGCATCGCGGACGGCGAAAGGGCGGCCACGTCCGCGGCAGGCACCGCGCGGGCCTGGGCGACGCCTGCACGGGCGGGCCGAGGCGAGGCTCGCCGGTGCGGGCGCGGCGAGGACGGCTCCTGCTGAGTTTGCGGCGGGCGCGCGCGTTCGTGGCCGCAGTGTTGCGGAGCCCGGCCCGTGGCACCCGG
>JBQCFN010000077.1:0-2611 GCA_051959035.1 Lysobacteraceae bacterium
CGGCCGCGGCCGATGGTGGCCAGGCCGGGATCGAGCACCACCCGCAGGGGCGGCACGAACGCGCGCTCGTGTTCGGGCATGTCGCCCGAGAAGCGCACCGTCAGCTGCGGGTCGTCCATGAGCACGGTGCCCGCGCCGGTCAGGATCGCGCCGGAGCGCGCGCGCCAGCGCTGCACGTCCTCGCGCGCGGGACCGCCGCTGATCCACTTGGATTCGCCGCTGGCCAGCGCCGTGCGGCCGTCGAAGCTGGTGGCGAGCTTGATCCGCACCCAAGGCCGGCCGCGCTCGACCCGCGACAGGAAGCCGCGGTTGAGTTCGCGCGCGAGCGGCTCCATCAGGCCGGCGTCGACCGCGATGCCGGCCGCGCGCAGGCGCTCGAAGCCACTGCCGTCCACGGCGGGGTTGGGGTCGCGCATCGCCGCGACCACGCGCGCCACCCCGGCGGCCACGAGCGCGTCCGCGCAGGGCCCGGTCTTGCCGACGTGCGCGCAGGGTTCCAGGGTGACGTAGGCCGTCGCGCCGCGCGCGCGCGCGCCGGCCGCCTCCAGCGCGAGGACTTCGGCGTGCGGGCCGCCGGCGCGCTGGTGCCAGCCTTCGCCCACCACTTCCTCGCCCTGCGCGACCACGCACCCCACCATCGGGTTAGGCTTGGTGGTGTAGGTGCCGCGCTCGGCCAGCCGCAGCGCGCGCGCCATCATCGCGTGGTCGGTGGCGCTGAAGGCGGGGGCCTGCCGTTCCGGACTGTCCATGCTTGCCTCCTGTCGCCGGCCGCGGCGGTCAGCGCCGGCGTTCGCGCGCCGGCTCGTTGGCGGCCTCGCCTTCCAGCAAGGGCAACTGGCCCTCGCCCGGCGCGTCGCGCTCGAGCCGGTCGAGCTCCTCGCGGAAATCGGCCACGTCCTCGAACGACCGGTACACCGACGCGAAGCGCACGTAGCCGACGTGGTCGAGCTTGCGCAGCTCGGCCATCACGAACTCGCCCACCCGGCGCGAGGCCACCTCGCGCTCGGTGGTCATGCGCAGCTGGTGCACCACCGCGCGCACCGCCGCCTCGATCTGCTCTTCCGACACCGGCCGTTTCTGCAGCGCGCGGTCGAAGCCCTGGCGCAGCTTGCGCGCGTCGAACTGCTCGCGGCGGCCGTCGCCCTTGATGATCGCCGGCAGCTTGAGCTCGATCGTCTCGATGGTGGAAAACCGCTCGCCGCAGGCCGCGCACTCGCGCCGGCGGCGGATCGTCGCGCCGTCGTCGGACACGCGCGAGTCGATGACGCGGGTATCGACGTGCTGGCAGAAGGGACAGTGCATCAGGCGGCGAGGGCGTGGTGGAAGCCGGGCGCGAGCGGGAATTCCAGCGACCACTGCGCGCGCGGCGGCAGCGCCTGCCAGGCGGCGCCGAGCACAGCGGCCGGCTCGAACAGCCGCGCGCGCGGATCGCAGACGGAGAAATCGGGCGCGGCCACGCCGCGCATCGCGCAGGCGGTCTCCACCCCGTAGGCGAAGGCCTCGCCATCGAAGGCACCCGACCACAGCTGCGCCTGCAGGCTCTCCACCACCGACTCGGCCTGCGCCACCTGCGCGTGGCGCGCCGGGTCGATGTAGTCGCGGAACTGCTCGGCGGCGAAGGCGATGTCGGCGCCGCGAGCGACCAGGCCGATGAAGCCGTCGCTGAAGCCGAGCGCGCTCTCGACGATGGCGTGGAGGAGGTCGTGCGGCAGCGCGCCCTGGCGCGGCAACGCCACCTCGGTCGCGCTGCCGTCGGCGCGCTCGCAGCGCAGGTGGTCGTGCCGGTCGGCGGGGCCGAGCCGGGTCGCGACCATGCGCAGGGCGGGGATGTCAGCCATACACCGGGAACCGCGCGCACTGCCGGGTGACGTTCTCGCGCACCGCCGCGATCACCTGCTCGTCGCCGGGCGCGTCGAGCACGTCGCAGATCCAGTGGGCCAGCGCCACGCAGTCCGGTTCCCGGTAGCCGCGCGTGGTCACCGCGGGCGTGCCCAGGCGCAGGCCGGAGGTGACGAAGGGCTTCTGCGGGTCGTTCGGCACCGCGTTCTTGTTGACGGTGATGTGCGCCTTGCTGAGCGCGGCCTCCGCGTCCTTGCCGGTGATGTTCTTGCCGATCATGTCCACCAGCATCAGGTGGTTCTGGGTGCCGCCGGAGACGATCTTGTAGCCGCGCTTGATGATGGTCTCGGCCATCGCCTGCGCGTTCTTCACCACCTGCTGCTGGTAGGCGGTGAACTCCGGCTCCAGCGCCTCCTTGAACGCGACCGCCTTGGCCGCGATCACGTGCATCAGCGGGCCGCCCTGGATGCCGGGGAACACGATCGACTGCAGCTTCTTCTCGATCTCTTCGTCGGCCTTGGCCACGATGATGCCGCCGCGCGGTCCGCGCAGGGTCTTGTGGGTGGTCGAGGTGACGACGTGCGCGTGCGGCACCGGGTTCGGATACACCCCGGCGGCCACGAGCCCGGCCACGTGGGCCATGTCCACGAACAGGTACGCGCCGACCTGGTCGGCGATCGCGCGGAAGCGCGCCCAGTCCACCACCTGCGAGTACGCCGAGAAGCCCGCCACGACCATCTTCGGCTTGTGCTCCAGCGCCAGCCGCTCGACT
>JBQCFN010000078.1:0-8235 GCA_051959035.1 Lysobacteraceae bacterium
TCGGCAACTGGGGCTGGTCGATCGTCGGCCTGGTGGTGGTGGTCAAGGCGCTGATGTTCCCGCTGTCGGCCGCGCAGTACCGCTCCGCCGCGAAGATGCGCCGCTTCCAGCCGCGCATCCAGCAGCTCAAGGAGCGCTACGGCGAGGACAAGCAGAAGTTCCAGATGGCGATGATGGAGCTGTACAAGAAGGAGAAGATCAATCCGGTCGGCGGCTGCCTGCCGGTGCTGGTGCAGATGCCGGTGTTCCTGTCGCTGTACTGGGTGCTGCTCGAGTCGGTGGAGCTGCGCCAGGCGCCGTGGTTCGGCTGGATCCACAACCTCACCGCGCCCGATCCCTACTTCATCCTGCCGGCTATCAACGTCGCGGTGACCTGGGGCACCCAGAAGCTGACGCCGACCCCGGGCATGGACCCGGCGCAGCAGAAGATGATGCAGTACATGCCGGTGATCATGGGCGTGATGTTCGCGTTCTTCCCCGCCGGCCTGGTCCTGTACTGGGTCACCAACGGCAGCCTCGGCCTGCTGCAGCAGTGGTGGATGACCCGCAAGTACGGCGGGACGCCGGCGAAGGCCTGAGCCCCACCGCCCGGACCGCGAGGAAGCCCGCCGCGCGCGGGCTTCTTCGTTTCCGCGGCCGGCTTCTGCGAGGATGGCGCGCATGCAAGCCGGCACCGACACCATCGCCGCGATCGCCACCGCCGCCGGTGCCGCCGGCGTCGGCATCGTGCGCCTGTCCGGGCCGCGCGCGCGGGAAATCGCCGAAGCGCTGTGCGCGCGCCCGCTGCGCGCGCGCCATGCCCACCACGCGCGCTTCCGCGACGCCGACGGTGCCGTGCTCGACGACGGCATCGCGCTGTGGTTCGCCGCGCCGGCGAGCTACACCGGCGAGGACGTGGTCGAACTGCAGGCGCACGGCAGCCCCGCCGTGCAGCGCGAACTGTTGGCGCGCTGCGTCGCGCTGGGCGCGCGGTTGGCGCGGCCGGGCGAGTTCAGCGAGCGCGCCTTCCTCAACGGCAAGCTCGACCTCGCCCAGGCCGAGGCGGTCGCCGACCTGATCGCGGCAAGCGACGCGCGCGCTGCGCGCGCTGCGCGGCGCGCGCTCGACGGCGTTTTCTCGCGCCGGGTGGACGCGCTCGCCGCCGACCTGCTGCAGCTGCGCGTGCACGTCGAGGCGATGATCGACTTCGCCGACGAACCGCTCGACACGCTCGGCGGCGATGCCGTGCAGCGGCGCCTGGACGCGGCGCGCGCCGCGCTGGCGCAACTGCTGGTCGAGGCCGGGCGCGGGCAGAAGCTGCGCGACGGCCTGCACGCGGTGCTGGTCGGCCCGCCCAACGCCGGCAAGAGCTCGCTGCTCAACGCGCTCGCCGGCAGCGAGCGGGCGATCGTCACCGACATCGCCGGCACCACCCGCGACCTGCTGCGCGAAACCGTGCGCATCGACGGGCTCGAGCTCACCCTGGTCGACACCGCCGGCCTGCACGCCGGCGGCGACGCGATCGAGCGCGAGGGCATGCGCCGCGCGCAGGCCGAACTGGCGCGCGCCGACCTGGCGATCGCGGTGGTCGACGCGCGCGACCCGCAGGCTGGACGCGACGCCGTGGCCGCGGCCGCCGCCCAGGCCGCGCGCACGGTGTGGGTGCACAACAAGGCCGACCTGCTCGCCGCGCCGCCGCCGCCGGCCGCGGACGTGCTGCATGTGTCGGCGCTCACCGGGTTGGGCCTGGACGCGCTGCACGCGCGCCTGCGCGCGGTCGGTGGCGGCGACGAGGGCGAGGGCGCGTTCACCGCGCGCGCGCGCCAGGTCGAGGCCCTGCGCCGGGCCGCCGCCGAGCTCGATGCCGCCGCTGGCTGGTGGGCGCGCGACACCCTGGAGCTGGCCGCCGAGTCCCTGCGCGGCGCCCACGACGCGCTCGGCGAGATCACCGGCAAGGTCGGCGCGGACGCGCTACTGGGTCACATTTTCAGCGCCTTCTGCATCGGCAAGTAGCGGACGGGCGCCCGCCGGCCCCGGCGGGAGTTGACAAACGCGCCGTCCTGCCGCGGACTTAGCAGGCGTGCGACCGTCGTCGCACAGTCAGGGGAGTGTGTCGATGTCCGTGAAGCCTTTGCAGGCGGGGCCGCTGCGTCTGGCGGTCGGCCTGGCCGTGATCTGCGCCTTCGCCGGCTGCAGCAAGAAGGAAGAAGCCGCCACGCCGCAGGGGCCGGCCGCCGCGACCACCAGCGCCGCGCCCGCGGCCGCCGCGCCGACCGAGGCGGTGTCCGCGAAGGTCGCCGCGATGAGCGCCGAGCAGCTGCGCGATGCCGCGCGCAAGGCGCAAAGCGAGCAGCGCCTGTACGCCCCGGCCGGCGACAACGCGGTCGAGTACTACCTCGCGCTGCGCGACAAGGCGCCGAACGATCCGGTGGTCGCCAGCGCGCTCACCGACCTCATGCCCTACACGCTGATCGCGACCGAGCAGAGCATCAGCCGCGAGGACTTCGCCGAGGCACAGCGCCTGTACGCGCTGATGGAGAAGGCCGACCCCAACGCGCCGGCGCTGCCGCGCCTGAAGGCGACCATCGCCAGCCAGCAGCAGCTGGCCGCGCAGCGCGCCGAGCAGCAGAAGGCCCAGGCCGACGCCGACGCCAAGAAGGCCGAGCTGGAGAAGCAGCGCCTGGCCGACCAGCAGAAGGCGCAGCAGCAGGCCGCCGCCCAGCTCGCCGCCCAGCAGGCGGCCGCGGCGCAGGCCGCCGAGCAGCAGCGCCTGGCCGACCAGCAGGCCGCCGCCCAGCGCGCGGCGCAGCAGCGGGCGGCGCAGCCGGCCTCGCCGCCCGCCACCCAGCCGTCCACGCCCGCCCCGGCCGCCTCGACCGAACTGCGCGCGATCAGCACGCCGGCGCCGAAGTACCCGCCGGACGCCTTCCGCTCGGGCACCTCGGGCGAAGTGCAGGTCGAGTTCACCGTCGGCCCGGACGGCGTGGTGACCAGCGCGCGCGTGGTCCGCGCCAACCCGCCGCGGGTGTTCGACCGCGAGGCGCTGGCCGCGGTCAAGCGCTGGCGCTTCCAGCCGGTCGGCGCGCCGGTCACCACCCGCCGCACGATCAGCTTCAATCCGGGCCAGTAGGCGGGAACGGCGGCAAGAAAAAGGCCCGGCTCGCGCCGGGCTTTTTTGTGCGCCTGGGCCGGGCGCTCAGGACGAGACCGCCAGCCGCTCCTGGTGGTAGCGCCGGGTCGCGGCGAACCACAGCAGCGCCGCGAGCCCGAAGCCGGCGGCGAGGTACACCGCCCAGGTCTGCGCGTCGATCGCCTCGCTGCGCACCACCTTCAGCAGCATCTGGTTCTGCGCGAGGAAGGGCACCGCGAACATCCACAGCTGGTTCTTCACCGGGCTCACCATCAGGATCAGGGTCGGGATCATCGGCAGCAGGATCAGCACGCCCATGTAGCTCTGCGCCTCCTTCACCGACTTCGCGCCCGCGGCGATGAAGGTCAGCAGCGAGGCGCCGATGAACACCATCGGCAGCAGGATGAAGAGCATCTTGACGATCGCGGTGGCGCCCACGTCCATCTGCCGGCCGATGCCGGGCGAGAGCTGCGCGCCGATCTTGAACGACACCATCGTCAGCAGCAGCGCGGTGACGCCGACCGCGCAGGCGGCGGCGATCTTGCCGCTGACCAGCGCGCCACGCCTGGCGGGCGTGACCAGCAGCGGTTCCAGCGACTGGCGCTCGCGCTCGCCGGCGGTGGTGTCGACCACCAGCTGCACGGTGCCGAGGAAGGCGCTCAGGATCAGCAGGTAGGGCAGGAACGCCAGCGCCAGGCCCTTGCGCGCCTCCGGCGTCGACAGGTCCTTGTGCGAGGCGATCACCGGCGCGGCGACCGCGGGGCTGATGCCGCGCGCGAGCAGGCGCAGCGCGCCGGTCTGCTGCCGGTATGCCTCGATCGCCGCCTCCACCCTGCGCACCGGGATGCGCGAATCCTCGCGGGTGGAGTCGTGCACGATCTCCACCAGCGCCGGCGTGCCCTCGCGCCAGTGCTTGGCGAAGTCCGGCTCGATGCGCAGGTACACGTCCTCGTCCTGGGCGCGGATCGCCGCGTCCGGATCGCCGTCGAAGGCCTTGCGGGTGAGGCCCTGGCCGCCGAGCCAGGCGACCAGGTTGGGCGCGCGCTCGGCGCCCACGATCACCACGCTCATCGGCTTCTCGATCTGGCTCTTGGCGCGGCTCTCGGCGAGCGTGCCGAGCCCGATCACCAGGATCGGCGTCAGCAGCGGGCTGAGCACCAGCGCCAGCAGCAGCGTGCGGCGGTCGCGCACCAGCTCGCGCAGTTCCTTCATCCACACCGTCAGCACGGTCTTCATCATCGACGCCTTCATGCGTGCAGCCCCTCTTCCGATCCGATCAGGCGGACGAACGCGTCCTCCAGGTTTTCCTCGCCGGTCTGCGCGCGCAGCTCGTCGGCCGTGCCCTGCGCGACCACCTTGCCCTGCGCGATCACCACGATGCGGTCGCACAGCGCGGCGACCTCCTGCATGATGTGGCTGGAGAAGATCACGCAGCGGCCCTCGCCGCGCAGCTGGCGCAGGAATTCGCGCAGGCCGCGCGTGGTCATCACGTCCAGTCCGTTGGTCGGCTCGTCGAGGATGACGTTGCGCGGGTCGTGCACCAGTGCGCGTGCGATCGCGGTCTTGGTGCGCTGGCCCTGCGAGAAGCCTTCGGTCTGGCGGTCGAGGAAGTCCTGCATCTGCAGCGCCTCGGCCAGGCGCCGGGTGCGCTCCTCCACCCGTTGCGCCGGCAGGCCGTGCAGCTCGCCGAAGTAGCGGATGTTCTCGCGCGCGGTCAGGCGCTTGTACACGCCGCGCGCGTCCGGCAGCACGCCGAGCGAGCGGCGCGCGGCTTCCGGGTCCTTTGCGACGTCCACGCCGTCGACCAGCACGCGCCCGCTCTCGGGCTGCATGAGGGTGTAGAGCATGCGCAGCGTGGTGGTCTTGCCGGCGCCGTTGGGGCCGAGCAGGCCGGTGATCTCGCCGTCGCGGGCGGTGAAGCCGACATCGTCCACCGCGACCACGCGGGCCTTGTCCTTGCCCTTTCCCTTGCCGGGGAAGGTCTTGCGCAGGTGTTCTGCTTCGATCATGTCGATTCGTCCTGGTAGTCGCTCAGGGTTCCCAGCCGTTGAAGCTGGTGAACGGCGGCGTGTAGGGCAGCGTGTCCAGGCACCGGGCATCCAGCGCCTTGGCGTCGCGGGTATCGAGGAACTGCGCGACCAGCTTGGGCATGCAGCCGGCGCCGATCACGTTGTGGCCCTGCCCGCGCACCACGAACAGGCGCGCGTTCGGCAGCGTGGCGACCACTTCCTTGCCGTAGCGCGGCGGCGTGACCGGGTCGAACTCGCCCTCCAGCACCATCACCGGCACGTTGCTCTTCAGCGGCGCGTGGAAGTCGGCCGGCATCGCGCCCTTCGGCCACACCGCGCACTGCGCGCCGAGGTCGGTGGCGAAGCTGTTGCCGAGCAGCGTGCCTTCCTGGTCCGGATCGGCCTTGAAGCCGGCGGCGTCCTCGCTGCACACCACCGACAGCTGCATGCCCATCGCCATCTGCTCGGCCATCGTGCCGCGCAGCATCCGCGCCATCGCCATGAGCGTGTCGTAGCGGCCTTCCGAGGCTTCCTTCAGCTGCAGCGGCAGCACCGACGCGGCGAGCGGCTGGTAGGCGAACAGGCGGATCAGGCCGGCGACGTACTCGGGCCGGAGCACGTCCTCGTGCCATTCGCCGGTGCGCGCGTCGCGGTAGCGCACGCTCGGCGGCGCGCTGCGCAGCTTCGCCATCAGCCCGTCCAGCCGCGAGCGCGGGTCGCCCAGCGCCTTGGCGCAGGCCGGCACCTTGCCGCACTGGCCGAACTGCAGGTCCAGCGCCTGCTCGAGGTTCTGCGCGAACTCGTTGCCGAGGTAGAGCGTGTTCGGCGCGACCGAGTCCAGCACCACCGCGCGCGTGTGCCGCGGATAGGCGCGGGCGTACTGCTGGGCGACGCGGGTGCCGTAGGAGATGCCGATGAGGTCGACCTGCTCGGCGCCGATCGCCGCGCGCACCGCGTCGAGGTCGCGGATCGCGTCGGTGGTGGTGTAGAAGCGCAGGTCGGCCTTGCCCTGCAGCTGGGCGAGGCAGCGCTGCGCCAGCGCGCGCGCCTGCGCCGCCTCGTCGGGGCCGGCGAGGTCGTCCTGCGCGGCTTCGTCCTTGCAATCGAGCGGGTTGGACTTGCCGGTGCCGCGCTGGTCGACCAGCACCACGTTGCGCTTCTTCAGCAGCTCGGCGAACGCCGGCGCCACCTGCGGGAACGTCCTGGTCGCCGACTGGCCGGGGCCGCCGGCGAGCATGAACACCGGGTCGGGCTCGGTCGGGTTGTCGTCGCCCGCCGGCACCCAGGCGATGTTGAGCGCGATGTGGCGGCCCTGCGGCCGGGCCGGGTTTTCCGGCACCGACAGGGTGCCGCACTGCGCCTCGACGCCGTTGGCGCCGATCTCCGGCGACAGCGTGCACGGGGTGAACGACAGGCTGCCGTACTTGCGCGGCGGCGGTGGGGCCACGGCCGTGGTGGCGTGGCGGTGCGATGGCGCGGCGTCGGGCGCCCGGGCGTGGTCGCGGTGGTAGCGGTAGGCGAGCGCGCCGGCCAACAGCACCAGCGACAGCACGATGCGCAGCTTGCGGGACATGGGATTTCCTTCGGGACTCAGTGGCGCGGGCCGCGACCCGCCTTGCGGGCGCGGGCGAGGAAGGAGGCGCCGATCGCGACGAACGCCGCGCCGATCGCCAGGAACACCGCCAGGTGGCGGCCGGCACCCAGGGCCAGGAACACCAGGCCCACGACCAGGAAGGCGGTGCCGGAACCGGCCTGCGGCGGGCTGGCTTGCGGCGTGCGCGAATCGGAAGTGCTCATGGAAACCTCACGGGTCGGCGGGGTGGAAGATCGCCTCGATCGGCTCGCCGAAGAGCCGGGCGATGCGGAAGGCGAGCGGCAGGCTCGGGTCGTACTTGCCGGTCTCGATCGCGTTGACGGTCTGGCGCGACACCGCCAGCCGTTCGGCCAGCTCGCCCTGCGACCAGCCCTGCGCCTCGCGCAGTTCGCGCACGCGGCTGTCCATCAGGCGTAGCGGCGGTTGACCAGGATCTTGGCGAAGCCGTACACGACGCAGACCAGCGGGAACACCCAGATCATCGCCGCGCTGGCATCGACGTCGATCACCCGCGCCTTCTGCAGGAAGCCCGCGGTGAGGTAGCCGAGCGACACCAGCAGGGTCGCCACGCTGACCGCCTCCAGTTCGATCTGCCGCTGCAGCTCGTCGGCGGCGCGGATGCGGCGCACCAGCGCGCGCATCGCGAAGGCGACCGGCGGCACCGGCATCAGCGCGACCAGCGCGCGCAGGACCGGCTCCTCGGTGCGCTTGAGCAGGGTCACCGAGGCGACCACCGCCACCACGTACAGCGCCATCGCCGGCAGGAACTCGCGCAGGTAGCGGCGGCGCTGCTCGGGCGTGCTGGTGTCGCAGGGGTCGGGCACGCGCGCCTTCAGCACCGCGCCGAGCAGGCAGCCGATCGCCAGCCCGTACAGGATCCCGCGCAGGAAGTCCGGCACGGCCGGGAACCACAGGCTGCAGGCGACCCCGCTGGCCAGCAGGACCAGGCCGGCGGCGGCGTAGCGGCGGGACAGACGGGACATCGGCAAGAACCTGTCAAACATGCTTGACAAGGAAGATAGGACGCCGGAAGCGCCCTGTCAAGCGTTCTTGACAGGCGGCGCGACCGCCACGACCGGGGCGGACCGGGCAAGGCCATCCGCCGGCTTCCCGCGCCGCGCGCTGCCCGGCTGGCACCGCTGCCGCGCGGAGGAGCGGCCGCTACTTGTTGCTGATGTACTTCTCGCGGCGGATCTGCGCGACCGGCAGGCCGAAGCCCTTCAGCTCCTCGAAGCAGGCGTCGACCATGTTCGGGTTGCCGCACAGGTAGGCGATGTCGCCCGCGTGCGGCGCGAACTCGGGCAGGAACTGCTGCACGTAGCCGTGGCGCACGTCGGCGTGCGCGTGCGGCGAGGCCGGGCCGGGCAGCTCGCGCGAGAAGCAGGGCACGAAGCGGAAGTGGCCGGGGTGCGCGTCGGCGAAGGCGCGGAATTCGTCGCCGTACAGCAGCTCCGCCGGGGTGCGCGCGCCGGACAGCAGCACCACCTCGATGCCGCGGCTGGCGATCAGCTGCGCCAGCTGCG
>JBQCFN010000079.1:0-2864 GCA_051959035.1 Lysobacteraceae bacterium
CTCGCCCACGTCGACCACCGCGTCCCAGGGAATCGCGCGCGGACGCGGCTGCTTCCATCCCAGCCGCTCGAACAGGCCGAGCCGCCCGCACAGCAGGCAGTCGACTTCGCGCGCCTCGCGCGTGGGCTCCTTCTCCGCCGCGCCGGGGCTGCGGATCTCGAACACGCGGCCGAGCCGGCGCCCGTCCTCGTCGACGACGCGCAGGTCCTGCACCTGGGTCAGGCGACGCGGCGTCACGCACCACTCCTTTCGCTGCCGGGCAGCCTGGCGATTGCCAGGCCGAGCCGACGGTCCACGGGGCCCAACCCGAGTTCGGCGGCGGGTGAACGCAGGCGCACGTGCTCGCCGACCACGCTGACCTCGCTCCACGGCACCCGCACGCAGCGCGTGCCGACCACGGGCGGCAGCAGCCGCGCCAGCAGCGCCGGCAGTCGCGGCACCCACGCGCCGGGGCCGACCAGCAGCGCGGTCACCCGCAAGGGCGTGCCGACGCCGCCCTCGAGCTCGAGGTCGTCGACCACGCCGCACAGCCAGTCATCGGCGTCGAGCACGCCGTGGTCGAGCACCTGCCGGCACAGGTCGGTGTATTCCACCTTCGGCTGCACGCGGCTCATCCCTGCCCCCCGTGGGTGGCCACCAGCAGCGGGATGGCGGCGAGCGCCGCGATCGTGATCAGCACGAAATAGGCCCAGCCGAGCACGTTCGCGACGGGGCCGTTGACGTAGGCGCCCATGGTGTCGGGATCGCGCGAGATCGCCATCAGCGGGAAGTAGGTCAGCGGCAGGATCACCACCGAGAACACGATCGAGTACTCGACGACCTGGATCGGGTCGACGCCGGTCAGGATCACCAGCGTCGCCGCCACCAGCACAAACGCCCACGCGAGCACGAAGCGCGGCGCGTTGCGCGGCGCGCGGAACTTCCCCCACGGCCAGCCGAAGAACTGCGCCAGGCCATAGGCGGAGGACATCGCGGTCTCGATCGCCGCGCCTGCGAAGGCGAAGAACATGCCGGTCAGCGCCAGCCACAGCCCCGCGCGCCCGAACTGCATCGCCGCGCCCATCGCCGCGGTGCCGGGCAGGCCCGCCTCCACCCCCACCGGGCCGAGGTACAGCTTGCCGATCACCATCAGCGATGCCGCCAGCAATCCGCCCAGCGCGAAGCCGATCACCACGATCGCGCGGTTGAGCCGGATGTCGTGCGGCGTCCAGTGGTCCTCGACCGCGCCGGCGCCGTAGAAATAGGTTTCGTAGGGCAGCATCACCGCGCTGAGCAGCGCCACCGCGTAGTAGGCGTACAGGAGCTGCCTGTCGCCCGACGACGACGGCAGCGACGGCACCAGGCCCGACCCGACGTCGCCCCAGTCCGGCCGCAGCTTCCACGCCACCGCCACGAACACCACCATCAGCAGCCCGAGCAGGCCGAACACGCGCTCGATCCACTTGAACGGCATCCACCAGATCACCAGCAGCAGGAACACCAGCGCGAGCAGCACCAGTGCGCGGTACGGCCAGCCCGACAGCAGCTGCCACAGCAGCGCGATCGCGCCGATCTCCGCGGCGCAGGTGAGCAGGCAGACCAGCAGCGAGGACACGACCGTCAGCAGGCCGAGCCGCGCGCCGGCGCGCTCGCGGATGACGTTGAACACGCCCTGCCCGCGCACGCAGGCGATCCGCCCGGCGATCTCGCCGTAGACCATGATGCCGGCCACGCCGAGCAGCACCACCCACAGCAGGCGGTAATCGAACTGGCGGCCGGCGTTCATCATGAAGGTGAGTTCGCCGATCTCGACGAAGCCGCCCATCGCGGTGAGGATGCCGAGGAACAGCTCGAGCAGCCTGGACATGGTCAGTCCACGGGCTCGAGCTGCCGGTGCAGCGCGTCGAGCTGCCCGGCGATGCCGTCGAAGCCGAAGTCGCCGCGGCGCGGGGCACGGCCGTCGTCCGACAGCGCCTGCAGGCGCGCGTGCAGCGCCGCGCCGAGCCGGCGCGCGGCGGCCTGCGCACCGGCGTACGGCGCCTCGGCCGGCCTGGCGTCGAGCCTGTCCTGCGCGCGGCGTACGTTGTCCGCGAGCTGTCCGGCGTGGCGGGCGACGAACGCGGGCGCGAGCTGGTCGGCGCGCGCCTGGCGCACCAGCAGTCCGGCCTCGGCCGCATGCGATTGCAGCTGCCCGACCTGGATGCCGAGCGTGGCGGCGTCGAAGGGCCGGGACTGGCGGTACAGCAACGTGCCGGCGATCGCGGCCGTCGCCGCCAGGAGGGCGAGGCCCTGCATCCATGCCGCGCTGCGCGAGTTGACCTCCATCGGCCCTGTCCTCCGTTCGCGGCACGCTAGGGCGCGCCGGGTGAAGGAGCGATCACGGGCCTGCCTGCTCCAGCGCCAGCCCGATCCAGCCGCCACGCCCGGGCGCCGGCTCGAAGTAGCGGCCGTTGGCGTCGTTGACGATGACCGATCCGATTGCGCGTCGGTCCAGCAGGTTGTCGATGCGCGCGAACACGGTGAGCATGCGGCCGCCGATGCGCCAGCGCCGCTGCACGCCGGCGTCGAACAGCACGTGGCCGGGCGCCCACGCGCTGTTGGCGTCGTCGGCATACAGGCGGCCGCTGGCATCGGCCTGCACGAACAGGTCGAGTCCATCGCGCGGCGTCCAGCGCAGCTCCGCCCAGCCGGCGTCGGCGGTGGCGGGAATGCGGTTGCCGGCGGCGATGATCGTGTCGGGCGTGGCGCACGGCGGCGCGCGGCAGGTCGCGACCGCGCGGGTGTAGCGCGCATCGAGGCGGGTGCGCGCGAGCGCGTAATGCCAGCGGGCCGCCAGCGGGCCGCTGGCCGACAGTTCCCAGCCATCGCGCGCGCCGCGGGTGGCG
>JBQCFN010000080.1:0-5108 GCA_051959035.1 Lysobacteraceae bacterium
CTTCGCGACCACACCCGGGATCACGCAGATGACCCTCACCCAGCTCCGCTACCTGATCGCCATCGCCGATTCCGGCCTGAACATCACCCTCGCCGCCGAGCGCGTGCATGCCACGCAACCGGGCCTGTCGAAGCAGCTCAAGCAGCTCGAGGACGAGCTCGGCTTCCGCCTGTTCGCGCGGCGCGGGCGCTGCCTCGACTCGATCACCCCCGCTGGCGAGCAGGTGCTGGTGCACGCGCGCCGGGTGGTCGCCGAAGCGGCCAACATCCGCGCCCTCGCCGCCAACCAGCGCGGCGAGACCCAGGGCCGGCTGACCCTCGTCACCACCGACACCCAGGCGCGCTACGTGCTGCCGGCGGCGGTGTCGGCGGTGATGCGCGCGTTCCCGCAGGTCAGCGTGCACCTGCAGCCGGCCGCCGAGGGCGAAGTGCTGGCGCAGCTCGCCAGCGGCAACGCCGACCTGGCGGTGATCAGCACCGCCGGCGCCCCTCCGGGCGGCGGCCTGGCCGTGCCGCTGTTCCGCTGGCGGCGCGTGGTGGTGGTGCCGTGCGCGCATCCGCTGGCGGCGTCCGGCCGCGCGCCCACGCTGGCCGAACTGGCCGCGCTGCCGCTGCTCAGCTACGACTCCTCGCAACGCGCCGAATCCTCGCTGCGCCGCGCCTTCGCCGCGCAGGGACTGGAGCCGCAGTTCGCGATGACCGCGCACGAAGGCGACCTGCTCAAGACCTACGTGCGCGCCGGGCTCGGCGTGGGCGTGCTGGCCGAGATGGCGGTCAGCCAGGCCGAGGACCCGGACCTGTGCGCGCTGCCGGCGCCGGAGGCGATCGCCGAATGCACGGCCTGGGCGGTGATGCCGCGCGAGCGCGTGCTGCGCGACTACGTCGTGCGCCTGCTGCAGGAGCTCGCGCCGCAGCTGGACCGGCACGACCTGCGCCGCGCGGCCGCGGGGCACGCGGATCCCGCGTGGCCGCTGCCGCCGACCTGGGCCGAGCGCAGCCGGGCGATCACGGGCTGAGGACGGGCGGCCGGGCGGGGCGACGGTCATCGGCGGCGGCTGCAGGCGGGCCGCCAGTCTCGTGGGTGCGCCACCGCGCCGGCAAAGGACGCGCCCGCATGGCCTCATGCCCGGCGCGCATCGCCCAACGATAATGCGCGGCCCCGAGGAGGTCCCGCGTGCAGCTTCCGCTCGAATTCCTGTCCTACGTCGGCATCGGCTTCGCCGCCCAGCTGGTCGACGGTGCGCTCGGCATGGCCTACGGCATCACCGCGTCCAGCCTGCTGCTGGCCTTCGGCGTGCCGCCGGCCTACGCCAGCGCCACCGTGCATGCGGCCGAGTGCTTCACCACCGGCGCCTCGGCGGTGTCGCACCACGTCTTCGGCAACGTCGACCGCGCGCTGTTCCGCCGCCTGCTGCTGCCCGGCATGCTGGGCGCCGGCATCGGCGCGTACCTGCTCGCCAGGGTCGACGGCAACGTGCTCAAGCCATGGATCGCCGGCTACCTGCTGCTGATGGGCGCGGTGATCGTGGCGAAGGCGTTCCGCGAGGTGCCGCCACGGCGGATCACCCGCCACCTCGCGCCGCTGGGCTTCGCCGGTGCCCTGGTCGACGCGGTCGGCGGGGGCGGCTGGGGACCGATCGTGGCCAGCAACCTGCTGGCGCGCGGCAATGCGTTCCGGCTCACCGTCGGCAGCGTCAACGCGGTCGAGTTCTTCGTCACCCTGGCCGCCTCGGCGGTGTTCCTGGCCACCCTCGGCCTCACCCACTGGCGGATCGTGGCCGGGCTGGCGCTCGGCGGTGTGCTGGCCGCGCCGCTGGGCGCCTGGCTGGTGCGCCGGGTGGACCCGAAGCCGATGCTGTGCGTGGTCGGCCTGCTGGTGATGGCACTGGCCGCGCGCACCCTGCACGCGAGCTTCGCCGGTTGAGCGCGTAACGCGTCACGGAACGGACGGTTGACCGCCGCCGTCCAGGCCTGATGGCAGGGGGCGGGTCGGCGCCCGGCCCTTACACTCGGGCGTTCCCTTCCGCCTGCCCGCTCGATGTCCAGGTTCCCGTTCCTCGCCACCGCCCTCGTGCTCGCCGCGCTCGCCGGCTGCGGCCGCCAGCCGGCCGATGCCCGCAAGGACGACGCGAAACCCGTCGCCGTCACCACCACCGTGCTCGCCGCGCGCCCGTACCACGACGCGCTGCAGGCGCTGGGCACCGCGCAGGCGCGCGAGTCGGTGGCGATCACCGCCAAGGTCAGCGACGTGGTCACCCGGCTCGCCTTCGACAGCGGCCAGCGCGTGCGCGCCGGCCAGCTGCTCGCCGACATGAACAGCGCGGCGCAGCGCGCCGACGTCGCCGCCGCGGCCGCCAGCCTGCGCGACGCGGAACAGCAACTGCGACGCGGCGCCGAGCTCGAGCGCCAGCAGCTGATCGCGAAGAGCCAGTTCGACACCCTGCAGGCCAACCGCGACGCCGCCGTCGCCGCCCTCGCCGCCAGGCGCGCGGCGGTCAGCGACCGCACGATCACCGCGCCCTTCGCCGGCGTGCTCGGCCTGCGCCAGGTCAGCCCGGGCGCACTGGTGACGCCCGGCACCGTGATCACCACGCTCGACGACGACAGCAGCATCAAGCTCGACTTCACCCTGCCGGAGTCGGCGCTCTCGGCGATCGCGCCCGGCCAGGCGGTGAGCGCGCGCAGCGACGCGTGGCCGGGCCAGGTGTTCGACGGGCGCATCGCCCAGGTCGACAGCCGCGTCGATCCCGACACCCGCGCGGTCAAGGTGCGCGCCGAGCTGCCCAACCCCGACGGCCGGCTGCGCGCCGGCATGCTGCTGCGCGTCGCGGTGCAATTGCCGGCGCGGCAGGCGCTGGTGGTGCCCGAGATCGCGATCCAGCAGGAAGGCGACCGCGCCTACGTGTTCCGCGTCGACGCCGGCGGCAAGGCGGACAAGGTGCCGGTGCGGCTGGGCAGCCGCCACGAGGGCGAAGTGGAAGTCGTGTCCGGGCTGAAGGCCGGCGACCGCATCGTGGTCGAGGGCACGGTCAAGCTGCATCCGGGCAGCCGGGTGGTGGAAGCGAAGGCGGACGCGGTGCCGGCGGGCGCCACGCCGTAGCCGATCGGGCGCAACGCGCCGGGTGGCGCGCGTGACGCGATCCGCCGCCGCGCCGGCCACGCAGGCCACGAGGTCCCTGGACTCCCGCCACCCCGCCGGGGAACGACGACAAACCGATGAAGCTCTCCGACATCTCGATCCACCGCCCGGTCTTCGCCACCGTGGTCAGCCTGCTGCTGATCGTGCTGGGCGTGATCTCGTTCACCCGCCTGCCGCTGCGCGAACTGCCGGACATCGATCCGCCGGTGGTGTCGATCAGCACCACCTACACCGGCGCCAGCGCCGCGGTGATGGAAACGCGGGTGACCAAGGTGCTGGAGGACGCCGTGTCCGGCATCGAGGGCGTCGACACCATCCAGTCGAGCAGCCAGAACGGCGTCTCCCACATCAACATCGAGTTCACCCTGCAGCGCGACATCGAGAGCGCGGCCAACGACGTGCGCGACGCGGTCAGCCGCAGCCTCGACGACCTGCCCGACGACGCCGACGCGCCGCAGATCCGCAAGGTGTCCAGCGATTCGGACGTGATCCTGTGGCTCAACCTCAGCGGGCCCGGCATGGACACGCTGCAGCTGACCGACTACGCGCAGCGCTACCTGGTCGACCGCCTGTCCACCGTCGACGGCGTCGCCCAGATCCAGCTCGGCGGCGCGCAGGACTACGCGATGCGGATCTGGATCGACCGCGACGCGCTGGCCGCGCGCGGCCTGACCATCGGCGACGTCGAGGACGCGCTGCGCGCGCGCAACGTCGACATCCCGGCCGGACGACTGGAGTCCACCGCGCGCGACTTCACCCTGCAGCTCGACCGCAGCTTCGCCGACGCCACCGACTTCGAGCAGCTGCCGATCGGCCACGGCGCCGACGGCCACGTGGTGCGGCTGGGCGAAGTGGCGAAGGTCGCGCTCGGTTCGCTCGAGCGGCGCGCCTACTACCGCACCAACGGCAAGCCGCAGGTCGGCCTGGGCATCGTCAAGACCTCGACCGCGAACGACCTCGCGGTGGCCGCGGCGGTCAAGAAGGAAGTCGAGGCGATCAACCGCAACCTGCCCAACGGCATGCGGATCGGCGTCACCTACGACGCCACCGTGTTCATCGACGTCGCCGTGCACGAGGTCTACAAGACCCTGGCGGAGGCGATCGTGCTGGTGCTGGTGGTGATCTGGCTGTTCCTCGGCAAGCTGCGCGCAGCGCTGGTGCCGGCGGTGACCGTGCCGGTGTGCGTGATGGCGGCGTTCGTGCCGCTGCTCGCGTTCGGATTCTCGATCAACCTGCTCACCCTGCTTGCGCTGGTGCTGTCGATCGGCCTGGTGGTCGACGATGCGATCGTGGTGCTGGAGAACATCCAGCGCCGCGCCGACCTCGGCGAGCCGCCCGCGCTGGCCGCATTGCGCGGCACCCGCCAGGTTGGCTTCGCGGTGCTGGCGACCACCGCGGTGCTGGTGGCCGTGTTCCTGCCGATCGCGTTCCTGCAGGGCAACAACGGCCGCCTGTTCCGCGAGCTGGCGGTGGCGCTGGCCGGCGCGGTGGCGATTTCCTGCTTCGTCGCGCTCACCCTGACCCCGATGATGGGCTCGCTGCTGGTGCACCCGCACACCGAGCCGCGCGGCCTCAGCGCGTGGATGGAGCGGCGGATGCGCGCGCTGTCCTCGGGCTACCGGCGCACGCTCGACCGCTTCATCGCCCGCCCGTTGTGGTTCCTCGCGGCGATGCTGGCGGCGCTGGCGCTGGCCTTCCTGCTGTTCACCCGGGTGCCGCGCGAGCTGGCGCCGAGCGAGGACCGCGGCTCGTTCTCGGTCAGCGTCACCGGACCCGAGGGCGCGGGCTTCGACTACACCGCCGCGCAGATGGCCAAGGTCGAGGACGTGCTGATGCGCTACGTCGGCGACGGCAGCGCGAAGGACCCACGCCCCGGCCTGCGCGTGCTCGGCCGCGTGCCGGGCAGCTACGGCGCCAGCGAGAACATGAACACCGGCCGCGGCATCCTGATCCTCAAGCCGTGGGACGAG
>JBQCFN010000081.1:0-7536 GCA_051959035.1 Lysobacteraceae bacterium
GGGCCGCGGCCCCCCGGGGCGCTGGCTTTGGCCGGGGCGCGCCCGGGGGCCGGGGCGGCGGGGGGGGGCCCGCAGCGACCCCGCTTGTAGGGGCGCGCGACTCGATCCGGTACCGCCCGGCCCGCCTTCGTGCAACAGCAAGGCTTGTTTGCTGTAAACCCTGCCAAGTCACGGATGGAGCGGGCGCCAGCGTGGCCCAGGCCGGCGCTAGCATGGCGCTCCCGCCCCACCGGAGCAGCGCCATGGCCCACCGCAGCCGCCTCGCCGGTTTCATCATCGACTGCCAGGTCGACGACCTCGACGCCGCCGCCCGCTTCTGGAGCCAGGCGCTCGGCGCGACCATCGCCGACCCCGACGCCGGCGACGAGACCGCCGAGTACCAGGCCTTCGGCGACACCCCGGCGGGACTGCACATCGAAGTGCAGAAGGTGGCCCACCCCTCGCGCGTGCACCTGGACATCGAGACCGACGACCTCGACGCGGAGGTCGCGCGGCTGGAGGGGCTGGGCGCGAAGCGCGTCGCCTTCGTCAAGCGCTGGTGGGTCATGGAAGCGCCGACCGGCCAGCGCTTCTGCGTGGTGAAGATGCACCACCCGGAACGCGGGCCCGCGCCGAACGCCTGGTAGCGCCCAGCCGGATCGCCGATCCCCGGCGCAGGCGTCGCGCGCACGCTGCCGCGCGCGCCGCTTACCGCTTCACTGCGGCTTTTTTCGAAGCTGCACGCCGTGCCGGCCCGCTCCGCGCGCCCGCCACGCGCGCTGGCTCAGGGAGCGGGCGACGCCTGCGGCAGCCTCGCGGACACCCGCTCGCGCGCGATGGCGATGACGCGCTTGACGTCCTGGAAGGAGGTCTCGGGCAGGTTGTTGAAATCCATCAGCCGGTGTTCGAAATCGCGGCCGGCGACGTCCTCGATGGCGAAGCGGACTTCCTGCAGCGCCACCCTGCGGTGGTCGTAGGACCCAGCACATCGATGCTGGCCTCATGGAGGGCGCAGAACAGGCTCAGCGTGGCCGCGCCAGGCGGGCAGTCCCGGGTGTCCTTGCGATTCCAGTCGGACTCGCTCGCGAGCAGGGCGTCGGCACGGTCGAGGATGCGCAGGTCCGCGGCGGCGACGGGCTGGCCGCGGTGCTCATTAGGCCGGCTGCGTCGTTGCGCAACTGGCGAGCAGCACCCATGCGGCGAAACCAGAAAGCAGCCTGCCGATCTTTTCCCTGGTGGTCATCCGGATTCCTCCCGCCGGGCCATCGGGCCGGGCCACGACGCGACGGCAGGACGCCGCCGCTAGTGCCCCTGGCCTTCGCGCCGGCTGCTGGTCGCCTGCATCACCCGGTCGGTGTAGGCGATGCCGAGGGCGGACAGGATGAAGACGCCATGGATGATGGTCTGCCACATCACGCCCGCCGACGTGAAGCGCGTGCAGGCGACGCCCGCCGCGGCCTCGCTGCACAGCGGCAGGCCGAGGGTCCCGGCCTCGATGAAGGTCTTGAGCAGGTGGATGGAGGAGATGCCGATGATGGCCATCGCCAGCTTGACCTTCAGCACCGAGGCGTTGACGTGGCTGAGCCATTCCGGCTGGTCCGGGTGGCCTTCCAGGCGCAGGCGCGACACGAAGGTCTCGTAGCCGCCGACGATCACCATCACCAGCAGGTTGGAGATCATCACCACGTCGATCAGGCCGAGCACGATCAGCATGATGTTCTGCTCGTTGAGCTCGGCCGCCTCGTGGACGAGGTGCCAGAGCTCCTTGCCGAACAGGAACACGTACACCGCCTGGGCGAGGATCAGCCCGAGGTAGAGCGGCAGCTGCAGCCAGCGCGAGGAGAAGATCAGCCCGGCGAGCGGGGTCAGGGCGGGAGTGGCGTCGGCGCCGGAGCGGCTGTCCTGCATGCGTGCGTTTCGAATCAATGGAAGGAGGGACAGGGTACGGGGCGCGCCGGCCGCGATGCCAGCGTGCCGTGCGACCTCCGGCCGGGAATCGGCTACATCGGGCGTGCCGACCGCCGGCGCAGCCACGCCCGCCGCACGAACACCGCGACCGCCAGCACCAGCAGGAACACGCCGTAGCCGACCGAGGTGGCGAGGATCTGCGGCCACAGGTGGCCGTGCGCGCGGCTCGCGTAGCCGTGCGCCCAGTGCAGGCTGAGCACGAACGCGGCGGCGGCGACCAGCAGCGCGGCCAGGTCGAACAGGCGCCGCGTCGCGTCACGCGGCTGGCGCGGATACAGCCAGTACAGCACCGCGAGGATCACGAACCACGGCGCGAACAGGATCAGCGCGAGGTCGGGCGCGGCGGCGAGGTTGTTCATGCCTTTTCCTCCTCCGCCGCGCGCAACGCGGCCAGCGCCGCGCACACCGCTCCGGCTTCGACGCCCTCGCCCAGCGCGACCTCCGCGTCGGGCCCGGCGAAGCCACCACGCCTGAGCGCGCCGATGCGCGCGCCGGCGTCCTTCGGCGAGGCGAAGCCCGCGCTCTGCAGCAGCACGCGCTCGCCATCGACCAGCTTGAAGTAGAAGCGCCCGTCGGCTTCGCGGTACTGCTTGAACGCCGGCAGTGCCGCCTGCGCCGGTTTCGCCTTGCCGCGCTGGCCCGTCGCGCCACCCTGCGCCAGGTCGCGCAGGCCCACCGCCTCGCGCAATGCGCGCAGCGCGGGCGTCGCGTAGCGCGCGCGCAGGCGCGCGGCGCCGTCGCGCAGCTGCTGCTCGATCACGCCGGGTTGCGCGACCAGCGCCTCGTAGCGCGCGCGCAACGGCGCCATCTCCGCATCGATGCGCTCGAACAGGGCCTGCTTCGCTTCTCCCCAGGCGATGCCCTCGGCGAAGGCGCGGCGCATCGCCTCGGTCTCGGCTTCGCTGGCGAAGGCCTGGTAGAGCTGGAACAGCGCGGAGCCGTCGGTGTCCTTCGGTTCGCCCGGCGCGCGCGAGTCGGTGACGATCGAGAAGATCAGCTTGCGCAGCTGCTCGCGCGGCGCGAACAGCGGGATCACGTTGTCGTAGCTCTTGCTCATCTTGCGGCCGTCGAGCCCGGGCAGCGTCGCCACCTGTTCCTCGATCGCCGCCTCCGGCAGCACGAAATGGTCGCGGCCGTAGAGGTGGTTGAAGCGCTGGCCGATGTCGCGCGCCATCTCGATGTGCTGCACCTGGTCGCGCCCGACCGGCACCTGCTGCGCGTTGAACAAGAGGATGTCGGCCGCCATCAGCACCGGATACATGAAGAGGCCGGCGCTCACGCCCGCATCGTCGTCCTCGCCCTCGGCGCGGTTGCGGTCGACCGCGGCCTTGTAGGCGTGCGCGCGGTTGAGCAGGCCCTTGCCGGCGACGCAGGTGAGCAGCCAGGTCAGCTCCGGGATCTCCGGGATGTCGGACTGGCGGTAGAACCACACGCGCGCGGGATCGAGACCGCACGCCAGCCACGCGGCCGCGATCTCCAGCGTCGAGCGCTGCACGCGCGCCGGTTCCTGCACCTTGATCAGCGCGTGGTAGTCGGCGAGGAAGTAGAAGCTCTCCACGTCCCCGCGGCGGCTGGCGGCCACCGCGGGGCGGATCGCGCCGACGTAGTTGCCGAGGTGCGGCGTGCCGGAGGTGGTAATGCCGGTGAGGACGCGGGTGGGGGCCATCGAAGCGGGATCCTAGAACAACCCGCGCAGTTTACCGGCGCCAACCCCGTGCGTCCGCGACGTCCGTTGGCAAGCGCGACCCCTCCGAGGAGACCGCCCATGCCGCGCCATCGCCTGCTGCTTGCCGCCGCCCTGCTCGCCACGACCGCCTGCGCGCCGCTCGCCGCCCAGCCGCTGGTGCGGATGACCGTGGTCGATCGCGACACCGGCCAGGCCCTGCCCGCATACGCCCACCGCGGCGAGCGCTGGATCGCCGGTGCGCCCGGCCACCGCTACGGCGTGCGGCTCGCCAACACCACCGGCGAACGCGTGCTGGTCGTGCTGTCGGTGGACGGGGTCAATGCGGTCAGCGGCGAAACGGCGTCCCCCGCGCAGGCGGGTTATGTGCTCGCGCCGGGGGAAAGCGCGGAGATCGACGGCTGGCGCAAGTCGCTCGCCGACGTCGCGGCGTTCGTGTTCACCGACCTGGCCGGCTCCTACGCCGCGCGCACCGGCCGCCCGGACGACGTCGGGGTGATCGGCATCGCGGTGTTCCGCGAAGCCCGGCCGGTTGCGCTCGAGGAGGCGCCACCCGCGCCGCCCGCGGCCATGTCGCGCAAGGCCGCGGCGGCGTCGGCCGAAGCCGCCGACGCCGGCCGCCAGCGGCTCGGCACCGGGCATGGCGCGCGCGAGTGGGCGCCGGTCGCGCAGGCGACGTTCGCGCGCGCGAGTGCCACGCCCGCCCAACTCACCAGCGTGCGCTACGACGCACGCGCGCGCCTGGTGGCGCTCGGCGTGCTGCCGCGCTGCGGCGGGTCCGTGCCGCCGCACGCGCCGCGCGCGTTCCCGCAGGCCTTCGTGCCCGATCCGCCCGCCCCTTGAGCTCCAACGAAAGACGGGCCGGTGGAAACCGGCCCGTCGTGCGTCCCTGCCGGCGCATCCCTGCGCCGGGCGACGTCGCTCAGCAATGCGCGTCCTTGCAGTCCTCGGCCTTCTGTTCGACCTTCTCGCCGGCCTTCTGCACGTCCTTGCCGGCGCCGGCCATGGTGTTGCACGCGGTCAGGGCGACCGACGAGAACGCGGTCAGCATCAAAAAGGCAATCAAGCGCTTCATCCGAATCTCCTTGGTGGCGGTCGTCCGCGACCATGAAAGCGCAGCATTCCGTGAAGCGGGCGTCGAATGGACGCGGCCGGAGCGCCTCCGCGCGGGCAGCGTTCAGCGACCGGACCGCGTGGCTTCACGCGTCGTTCGCAAGCCGCGCGACGCCGGTTTCAGTCGCGCATCAGCGTGGACTTGCCGAACAGGCTCTCGACCAGGTCCACCGCCAGCTGCGCGGTCGCGTTGCGGGTGTCGAGCACGGGGTTGAGCTCGACGATGTCGAGCGAGCCCATGCGCCCGCAGTCGGCGATCATCTCCATCACCAGCTGCGCCTCGCGGTAGTTCGGGCCGCCGGGCACGGTGGTGCCGACGCCGGGCGCGATGCTCGGGTCGAGGAAGTCCACGTCGAAGCTCACGTGCAGGTGCACGTCCGGGCCGACGCCGAACAGCGCCTCCTCCATCACCCGCTTCATGCCGACCTCGTCGATGTAGCGCATGTCGTACACGTCGAGGCCGTGTTCCTTGATCAGGCGCTTCTCGCCCGGATCGACCGAGCGGATGCCGATCTGGCGCACTTCCGCGGCCTGCACCGCCGGCGTGCCGCCGCCGAGCCCGGTGAGCGCGTCGGGGCCGATGCCGCACAGGCACGCCACCGGCATGCCATGGACGTTCCCCGAGGGCGTGACCTCGGAGGTGTTGAAGTCGGCGTGCGCGTCCAGCCACAGCACGCGCAGGCGCTTGCCGGTGGCGCGGCAGTGGCGCGCGACCGCGGTGATCGACCCGATGCCCAGGCAGTGGTCGCCGCCCATCAGCACCGGCAGGCGGCCCTGTTCGAGCTCCGCGCCGACCGCATCCATCACCGCGCGGTTCCATGCCACCACCTCGTCGAGGTGCCGGTAGCCATGCACCGGCGGCTGCCACGGGTTGCGCGGTCCAGCGAGGTTGCCCCGGTCGGTGACGTCGATGCCGCGCGCGGCGAGCGCATCGGCCAGCCCGGCGATGCGCAGCGCCTCGGGCCCCATGCGCGCGCCGAGGTGGCCGGCGCCGATGTCGGTGGGCGCGCCGATCAGCGACACCGGTGGGTACTTGCGCATGCTGCCTCCAGGAAATGGTGCCGCTTGTCCGAATCGAACGGACGACCGCTCGCTTACAAGGCGAGTGCTCTACCGACTGAGCTAAAGCGGCATGGACTTGGGCGCGCGTGGCGCCGCCGGGATTCTAGCGCGCGGCCGCCGGCAGGCGCGTGCAGTCCAGCGGCTGCGCCTGCGGCGCCGACAGCGCGAGGCGTTGCGCGTCCGCGTCGAACGCCGCGTCCGCGCGCACGTCCAGCCAGCGCGGAGCGGCGGCCGGCAACACGGGTTCGGCCTGCGCGGGAAAGCCCGCGGCCTGCAGCGCCTGCGCACGCTCGCGCGCCGGCGCTTCGCTGCCGAAGCGGCCGAGTGCTATCGCGTTGGGTTCGCCGCCATCGGGCATGACGAACAGGTCCTTGAAACCGGCGGCGCTGATGCGCGCGGCGAGCGCGACGGCGTCCGCGTGGCTGGGTTGCGATGGCAACCACACGCGCCAGCCGCGCACGGCCGCGCTGGCATCGGCGCGCAACCGCAGCGCCTGGACCAGCGGCTGCAGGCGTGCGCGGGCGGCGAGGTAACCCGCGGCGTCGAACGGGCCGAAGGCGTAGCAGCGCGGCGCGGACGCGGCGGCGGACGCGGCCGCCGCCATGGCCGCAGGCGCGGCGGCGGGCTGCGGCGCGCCCGGCGCGGCGAGCAGGCGCAGGCGCGGCACGCCGGCGTCCGCCTCGCCCGCGACCCCGCCCTGCGCGGGCGCAACGGGCTGCAGCGCCCACCACAGCGCCACGCCGAGGTTGGCCACCGCCAGCAGGACGATCAGGGCGCGCGCGAACATGACGGCATTCTAAGCAGGCTGCACGCCCTCGCCGGCACGCGCCCAGCAGGCGAGGCCTTCGAGCACGAGGTCGGGCGCGAAATCCGATGCCGGCAGGTGGATGCGCAGCGCTTGCGCGCCACCGCCGTGCAGCAACAGCGCGGGGGGCGTGCCGAGCAGCGCGCCGGCTGCCGCCAGGCTGCGTTCGACCAGCGCGAGCGCGGCGCCCTCGCACCCCGATGCGAGCGCGGCGTCGGTGTCGTCGGCGAATTCCATGTACGCGCCGCCGCTGGCCGGCAGTTGCGCGGCGCGCGCATGCAGCGCTTCGCGCATCAGCGTGGGCGACGGCGCGATGCGGCCGCCGCGATGCACGCCGGCGGCATCGAGCAGGTCGATGGTGAGCGCGGTGCCGACGCCGGCCACCAGCCACGGCCGCGGTGCGCGCGCGCGGGCGGCGAGCAGCGCGAGGAAGCGGTCGACGCCGAGCCGGCGCGGTTCGGCGTAGGCGATGCGCACGCCGGCGAAGCCCGCGCTGGGGCGCGCGACCGAGATACGCGCGCAGCGCGCGGTGAGCGCGTCGAGCAGCTGCGCCGTGAGCGCCGGCGCGGCGACGCTGGCGACGATCGCCGCGTCGAACCGCGCGGGCAGGTGCGCGTCCCAGCCCGCGGGCAGCGCCCTGCCGTCGTGCGCGGCGCGATGCGTCGCGCCGAGTCCGGCGCCTTCCAGCGGCGCGCATTTCAGCCGCGAGTTGCCGAGGTCGAACAACCAGTCGCTCATGCCTGTCCCCGCGCGGCCGCGCGCACGCTGACCTCGCCCGCATGCACGCGCTGCTCGCCCTCGGCGAAGCGCACGCGCAGCGCGCCATCGCCGGCCAGCCCCAGCGCCACCCCGGTGCGCGTGCCGTCGGCGCCCGCGATGCCGACCTCGCGCCCGGCGAGCGCGTCGAAGGCCGCGTAGCGCGGCA
>JBQCFN010000082.1:0-5161 GCA_051959035.1 Lysobacteraceae bacterium
CAACTTCCTCGCGCTCGGCGAAACGGCGCTCGCCTCCGCGCTGGTCGACCAGGTGCACGCCGTGCTCGGCCAGCACCGCGACGACGACGCGCGCAGCGGCCCGCTCAGCGGCCTCGACCCCGCGACCGCGCGCCGCCACCCCACCCAGGGCGGCCTGCGCATCGGCAAGCCGCTGCCCGAACGCGCCGCCGGCGCGCCGCTCGACCCGGCGCTCGAATGGGAGCGCGACGGCCAGTACTTCCATTACCTCACCCGCTGGATGCACGCGCTCGACCAGTACGCGCAGCGCACCGGCGTCGCCGACGCCAACCGCTGGGCGCGCGAGCTGGCGCGGGTGGCGGTGCAGTCGTTCGCGCTCGTCGACGACGGCGGGCCGCGGATGGCGTGGAAGATGAGCATCGCGCTGGACCGTCCGCAGGTCGCCTCGATGGGCCAGCACGATCCGCTCGACGGCCTGGTGACCTGCCTGCAGCTGCGCGCGCACACGCCACCGGGCGGCGGCGGGCCGACGCTGGCGCCGGAACTGCGGACGCTCGGCGTCCTGCTCGCCGGCACCAACCTGCTCACCGACGATCCGCTGGGCGTCGGCGGCCTGCTGGTCGACGCCTACCGGCTCGCGCAGCTGCTGCACGAGAAACCCGGCGACGACGCGCTGCTCGGCCTGCTGCTGGCCGCCGCCGCGGGCGGCCTGCACGCCTGGCTGCAGCAGCGGCCGCTGGCGCGCCCCGGCGAGGCGCGGCTCGCCTTCCGCGAACTCGGCCTTGCGATCGGCCTGGCGGCGGCGGCACGGTTGTGGCGGTTGCTCGAGCACGACCACGCGCCGATCACCGGCCAGCCGGCGGTGGGCGCCAGCCTGGACGCGCTGATCGCGCAGGTGCCGCTGGCGCGGCGCATCTGCGCGCACTGGAGCGATCCCGCCCAGCAGGCCACGCCGGCCTGGCGCGCGCACGAGGACATCAACGCGGTGATGCTGGCGACCAGCCTCGTGCCCGACGGCTACCTCGACTTCGCGCGCACGCGCGCGCCGGTGCGCTCGGCGATGCGTTCGCGCCGCTGACAAGGGAACGGCCACCGCGAGGTGGCCGTCCGCGATCGCTCGAAGCGCGTGGCGCGATGGATCAGAAGCGGTATTCGGCGCCCACCGTCAGCGTCTTGGCCTTGCCGTCGAGGTCGAAGGCGCTGACCTTGTTCCAGTCGTAGTTCAGGCTCAGGCCGAAGTTGCGGTTGAAGTCGTAGCCGGCGCCGACGCCATAGTACGGGCGGGTCGACGAATCGCTGTCGCTGCCGAGGCCGGCGACGCCGAGCTTGGCCTTGTTGCGGGCGACGCCGACGCGGCCGTCGACGAAGAAGCCGGTGTCTTCGGGGCCGAAGTTCTTCTTGCCGACCACGCCGACGCCGAAGCCGTCGACCTTGGCGGACGCGCCGTTGTCGGTTTCGTCGTAGAGCTGCGAGTAGAACCCTTCGACGGCGAAGTTCGGATTGAACGCGTAGCCGCCACGCAGCGACCAGGCATCGTCGCCGTCGCTGCCGCCGTTGGCATGGAACTGGGTGTGGCCGCCTTCCACCCGCACGAAGGGACCTTCGGCCAGCGCGGCGGTGGAGATGGAAGCAAGGGCAAGCGCGCCCGTGAGAAAGAGGATCTTGCGCATCGTTGTCATCCTTGTGTGGGGTCGGAGCAAATGCCCGATCAGGGCACGCGAAGCGTGGCGAGCGCGGGGACAATCGACGCTTAACCGCATGGTTCATGCGTCGTTTGAAAAGCGCGTGCGAAGGCGGCTACGCGGGATCGTCGCCCGCTTCCTCGAGTTCCCAGCTGTAGCGGCGGCGCGGCGGCGCGGGGTCCGCGTGGCGCAGCACGACGCCTGCGAGCACGCCGGCAAGCGCGCCGCCGAGGTGCGATTCCCACGACACGCCGGGCGCGTGCGGCAGCACGCCGAGCAGCATGCCGCCGTAGAACGCGCTGGCGAGCATCGCCGCGGCGATCGCGGCGCGGTCGCGGCGCAGCAGCGCGAGGGTGAACACCAGGAAGCCCAGGCCATGCAGGACGCCGCTCGCGCCGAGGTGGTGCGTGCCCGGCACGCCCAGCAGCCACGCGCCCGCTCCCGCGCCGAGCCACAGCACCGGCAGCGCGCGCATGCTTGCGCGCGGATAGACGCAACCGGCGAGCGTGCCGAGCAGCAGCAACGCCGCCACGTTCGCCGCCAGGTGCTCCGCCGAGCCGTGCAGCAGCGGCGCCAGCAGCACGCCGCGCAGTCCCGCCAGCGTGCGCGGCGTGACGCTCCATGCGGCGACGTCGAAGGCGCCCTGCGCGCTGTATACCGCGGCCACCACCAGCACCGCGGCGAGGCTGGGGTTGATTGCGCGCAGCAGCCGCGCGCGGTCGCGCCGGCGCTGCGCGGCCGGATCGGGGGCGGGTTCGGCTTCGGGCAGGTGCATGCCCAGACCATGGCGCCGAGGGTTCGGGAAACAAGGGCCGACGGCGGGACGCAGCGGCGCTCGCTGCCGGCCGCGCGGATCGACCGGGCCGGGTGGCCGGCCGCCAGCGACTAGAATGCGCGGATGAACGACCTGCCCGCCGTGCGCCTGAAGAACCCATGGAAATCCACCCATCCGTGGATCTTCCAGAAGCTGGTCGAGAAGCCGGCGCAGCGCCCCAGGCCCGGCAGCATCGTCGACGTGGTCGGCGTGGACGGCGAATGGATCGGCCGCGGGTTCTACAACGGCCACTCGCGGATCGCGCTGCGCATGCTGGAAAGCGATCCGTCCGTCGCGGTCGACGCGGGCTGGTTCGCGCGCAGGATCGCCGCGGCGGTCGCGCTGCGCCGCGAAGTGCTGCGCCTGGACGAGGCCAGCGACGCATGGCGCGTCGTGCACAGCGAAGGCGATGGACTGAGCGGCCTGGTGGTCGACCGCTATGCGGACCTGCTGGTGGTGGAGTTCTTCAGCGCCGGCATGTTCCGCCACCGCGAGTGGGTCTACGAGGCGCTGCGCGCCCAGTTCCCGGGTTGCCGCTTCCACAGCTTCGCCGACGAACACGTGCAGAAGCAGGAATCGTTCGACTTCCGCGGCAGCGAGCCGGCCGCGCCGGCGATCATCACCGAGCACGGCATCCGTTTCCGAGCCGATCCCGCCGGCGCGCACAAGACCGGCTTCTTCGCCGACCAGCGCGAGAACCGCGAATGGCTGTCGCGCCTGTGCGCCGGCAAGCGGGTGCTCGACCTGTGCTGCAACACCGGCGGCTTCGCGGTGTACGCGGCGGTGCGCGGCGCCAGCGAGGTGGTCGGGATCGACATCGACGAGGCGGTGATCGACATCGCCAGGGGCAATGCGAAGCTCAACGGCGTGCGTCCGCGCTTCGTGCAGGCGGACATCTTCCCGTGGCTGCGCGACGCGGCGAACAACGGCGAGGCCTTCGACGTGGTCATCCTCGACCCGGCGAAGATGACGCGCGACCGCGAGCAGGTGATCCCGGCGCTGAAGAAGTACCTCGACATGAACAAGCTGGCGCTCGGCGTGGTGAAGCCGGGCGGCCTGTTCGCGACCTTCTCGTGCACGGGGCTGGTCGCCGAGGACCAGTTCCTCGACATGCTGCGGCGCGCGGCGTTCTACGCCGGGCGCACGGTGCAGGTGCTGAAGGTCGCCGGCGCCGGCCCCGACCATCCGTTCCTGGCGCAGGTGCCCGAGTCGCGCTACCTCAAGGCGGTGTTCTGCCGGGTGCTAGACTGACGGGCACGCCACGGGCGCCCTGATGGGCGACCGGGACGCTGCGGGGGGACCGGTCCGGAACGACACACGGACCGCGCGGGAAATGCCGACGTCCCTGTCGGCCCGCGCATTGAACGCGGAATCCACGCCGTCCGGAAGCCTGCTTGCGGGCGGCACCGGGTGAATACCAGTCACCGGCCGCGGCCGCCACTCCAGCAATGACGCGGCTTCCGCTTGCATCCCGCTACCGGAAGCGCACATCTTGTGTTGAATGTTGCTGGCCTGGTGACGGTTGGTCACGTTCCCGTGGTTGCAGTAGCGCCCCCGCTCCCGGCCGCCTTGCGCAACGCGAACAAAGCAGACTCGTCGGCCCGCGCCCGCGATGCCGGGCCTGCCCTTGCGCGACCTAACCGCGGCACCTCCGCCCGCTGCACGAGCGCGAGGCTTCGCCAGCGCGCGGCGCTCGCCCCACCGGCGCGCATCGCCGATCATGGCGGGATGTTCGACGTCGTCCTGCACCAGCCGGAGATCCCGCCCAACACCGGCAACGTGATCCGCCTGTGCGCCAACACCGGCGCGCGCCTGCACCTGGTGGAGCCGCTGGGTTTCTCGCTGGAGGATCGCCAGCTGCGCCGTGCGGGGCTCGACTACCACGAATACGCGACGGTACGCGTGCACCGCGACCTCGATGCCGCACTGGCCGCGATCGCCGCCGCCAACGGCAGCCCAGCGCGCGTGTTCGCGCTCAGCACCCGCGGCAGCGTGCGCCACGACCAGCCGCGCTACGCCGCCGGCGACGTGTTCCTGTTCGGGTCGGAGACCCGCGGCCTGCCGGGCGCGGTGCTCGATGCGGTGCCACCGGCGCAGCGGCTGCGCCTGCCGATGCGGCCCGGCAACCGCAGCCTCAACCTGTCCAACGCGGTGGCGGTGGTGGTGTTCGAAGCCTGGCGGCAGGCGGGGTTCGCCGGCGGCGCCTAGCCGCGCGGCCGGTCAGCCCGGAAACAGCGCCTGGGGATACTCGGCCTTCTGCTCGCGGGCGAGCAGCCGCTGCAACCCCTCGGCCGGGGTGATCGCGCCGTGCAGCACCTCGCGGACCTGGTGGGCGATCGGCAGCTCGACGCCGTGGCGCTCCGCCAGCCGCATCACCTCGTCGGCGGTCTGCACCGATTCGACCACCTGGCCGATCTCGCGCACCGCGTCCTGCAGCGACTGGCCGCGGCCGAGCGCGAGGCCGAGCCGGCGGTTGCGCGACAGGTCGCCGGTGCAGGTCAGCACCAGGTCGCCGAGCCCGGCCAGGCCCATCAGGGTTTCCGGGCGGCCGCCGATCGCGTTGTTGAGCCGCAGCATCTCGTTGAGGCCGCGGGTGATCAGGCCGGCGCGCGCGTTGAGGCCGAGGCCCATGCCGTCGGCGACGCCGGTGGCGACCGCCAGCACGTTCTTCATCGCGCCGCCAAGT
>JBQCFN010000083.1:0-9669 GCA_051959035.1 Lysobacteraceae bacterium
CCGTCCTCGTGGTCGAACGCAGCCAGCAGGCGGCCGCTGGCGACCTCGCGCAGCTCGTAATGGTCCGGCGCGGCGCCGTGGGTCGGCCGCTGCACGAATGCCACCGCGCGGCCGCCATCGGCGAACCGCCAGTGCCAGACCGGCGATCCGGCGCCGATGAAGGCGCGCAGCACCCGGCCGTCGCGGAACAGGACGAGCTGCAGCGGCACCGGATAGGACTGGCAGCAGCCCGGATACAGCGCCAGCCAGCCGACGGTGCGGCCATCCGCGGCGATGCGCGGCTCGGCGAACGCCGCCTGCGGTCCCTGTTCGCCGGCGCGGTCGAGCGGCGCCCACGCCACCGCGCCCTCGCGGGTGGTCAGCCGCAGCTGCCCGCCATCGGCCTGCAGCTCGGCCGCGCGGTAGCGCACCGCCGCGCCGGCCGGCAGTGCCGGCAGGAGCAGTAGCGCCAGCAGCAGGGCGGCCACACGCCGCATGCTCAGCCCTTCGGTCTGGCGGCGGCCGGCGCGGCGCCGGCCACCTGCTTCTTCAGCTCGACCAGCGCCGCCGCGACCGGCGCATCGCCGTCGAGCACCTCGCCGGCGTTGCTGCCGGCTTCCTCCAGGTCACCATGCAGGTGCCCCGGTAGCAGCGACTCGGCGTAGTCGGCGCGGCCGCCGTCGACGCCGTCCTTGCCGGCGTGCAGGACCACGTCCGGCTCGATGCCGCGCGCCTGGATCGACTTGCCGCTGGGCGTGTAGTAGCGCGCGGTGGTCAGCTTGACCGAGTCGCCGTTGTCCAGCGGCAGCAGCGTCTGCACCGAACCCTTGCCGAAGGTGCGGCTGCCGACGATGCGCGCGCGGTGGTTGTCCGCCAGCGCGCCGGCGAGCACTTCCGCCGCGCTCGCCGAGCCGGCATCGACCAGCACCACCAGCGGCGCGCCGTGCAGGCGGTCGCCGGGTGTGGCGCTGAACTGGCTGTCGCTCATCGGGATGCGCCCGCGCGTGCTGACGATCCGGCCGCTCTCCAGCAGGTCGTCGGCGATCTGCACCGCCGACACCAGCAAGCCGCCCGGGTTGCTGCGCAGGTCGAGCACGAGGCCGCGCAGCCGGCCGCCGGCCTGCGCCTGCAGCGCGTCGAGTGCCTGTTCGAAGTCGGCCGCGGTGTCGGCCTGGAACGCGGCCACGCGCACGTAGCCCAGGCCCGGCTCGAGCATGCGCGAGCGCACGCTGGCGACGCGGATGGTCTCGCGGGTGAGGCTGACGTCGAAGGGCTTGGCCACGCCCTCGCGCAGCACCGTGAGGACGACCTTGCTGCCGGGCTTGCCGCGCAGCGGGTTGGCATTGTCGTCGCCGCCGGTGACCGGCTTGCCGTCGACCGCGGTGATCACGTCGCCCGACCTGATCCCGGCGCGCGCCGCCGGGGTGCCGTCGATCGGCGAGACGACCTTGATGGTGCCGTCGGGCATCGGCTGCACTTCCACGCCGATGCCGTCGTAGGCGCCGGTGGTTTCCTCGTCGAAGGCCTGCGCGTCGGTCTTCTCGAGGTATTCGCTGTGCGGGTCGAGGTCGAGCAGCAGGCCCTTGATCGCCGACTGCATCAGCTTGCGGTCGTCGACCGGGTCGACGTAGGCCTGCTTGACCGCGTTGTAGACGTCGACGTAGCGGCGGATCTCCGCAAGCGGCACCGTGCTGGCGGCGGTCTCGGCGGCATCGGGATCGTCACTGGCCGGCGCGGCCGGCGTGGCGTCCTGCGCAGCGTCCTGGGCGAACGCGGGCGGTGCCAGCGGCAGCGCCAGCGCGACGGCGAGCAGGGACGGCAACAGGCGCAGGCGCATCGCGGAACTCCGGGCGGTGGCGCGGCACGCGCCGCGTGCGGCGATTATGCGCACGCGGCCCGGCCAAGGTGCGAAGTGTCCGTTACGCGCCGGCGCTGCGCCGGTTGACGCGGATCAGCGACGCTGCAGCCAGGTCGCCGGATCCACCGGCTGGCCGTTGCGGCGCAGCTCGAAGTACAGGGCCGGCCGGCCCTGCCCGCCGGAATTGCCGACGCTGGCGACCGGATCGCCGCGCTTCACCGGATCGCCGACGTCGCGCAGCAGCGCCTCGTTGTGCGCGTACAGGCTCATCGCGCCGTTGCCGTGGTCGACGATCAGGATCAGGCCGTAGCCGTTCATCCAGTCGGCGAACACCACCTTGCCGTCGGCGACCGCGTGCACGGTGCTGCCGGCGGGCGCGGCGATCAGCACGCCGGAACTGCGGCCTCCGTCCGGCAGCGTGCCGCCGTAGCCGGCGAGCAGCTGGCCCGACAACGGCCAGCCGAGGCCGCCGACGGTGATCGGTTTCGCATTGGCGACGACCGGCGGCGGCGGACGGTGCGGCCTGCCGGCGGCCGCGGCCTCGCGGGCTTCGCGGGCGGCGCGTTCGGCGGCGGCGCGGCGCTCCGCCGCGGCGCGGGCGGCGGCCGCGCGCAGCTGCGCCAGCACCTCCTCCAGGCCCTTCACGTCGCGGCCGAGCGCCTGCTCGCGGCTGGCGCGGTCGCGGTAGCGCGCATCGAGGCTGGCGACCGATTGCGCGTGCTGCGCCCGGTCGTGGGCGAGGCGGGCGAGTTCCTCGCGCTGGCGCGCGCGGGTGGCGTCGAGCTGCTGCTGCTGCGCGGCCAGTTCCTGCTCCAGCGTCGCCAGGCCCTGCAGCTCGGCGGTGAGCCGGGCGATGCGCGCGGCGCGGTCGCGTTGCAGGTAGCGGTGGTAGCCGAGCAGGCGGTTGGCGTCGGCCACACTGTCCTGCGCCAGCATCAGCTTGAGCGGCGCGGCGTTGCCGACGGTGTAGGCGCCGCGCAGCAGTTGCGCCAGCTCCTGCCGTTGCGCCGACAGCGTGGACGCGAGGGCGTCGCGCCGGCGCCGCAGGTCGGCGACCTGCGCCTGCTGCCGCTGCAGTTGCGCCTCGACGTCGTGCAGCGCGCGGCTGGAGCGGCCGAGCTTCTCGTCGACCGCGCGCAGCGCGCGCGAGGCCTCGCCGCGCTCGCCCTCGAGCTTGCGCCGCTCGGCGGCCACCGCCTGCAGTTCCTTCTTCGCCGCGTCCAGCTTGCGCTGGGTGTCGCGGCTGCTCTGCGCCGCCGCGGGCAGCGCGCAGGCGAGCAGGACGGCGGCGGCGAGCAGCCGGCGGCGCGCGGCCGGCGTGGCGACGGCGCGGCGCATCAGGCGCAGAACAGCGAACTCCCGGTCATCTCGGCCGGCTTGGGCACGCCGAGCAGGTCGAGCATGGTCGGCGCGACGTCGCGCAGGGCGCCGCCGTCGCGCAGCTTCGCGTCCGTCCGGTCGCCCAGGTACACGAACGGCACCGGCCCGACCGTGTGCGCGGTGTGCGGCTGCCCGGTCTGCGGGTCGCGCATCATCTCGAGGTTGCCGTGGTCGGCGGTGACCAGCAGCGCGCCCCCCACGGCGCGGACCGCGTCGGCGACCTCGCCCAGCGCGGCGTCGACCGCTTCGGCCGCGGCGATCGCCGCCTGCAGGTTGCCGGTGTGGCCGACCCTGTCGGGGTTGGCGATGTTGCACACGACCACGTCGAAGCGTTGCGCGCGGATCGCCTCGACCAGCCGGGCGGTGACCTCCGGGCAGCTCATTTCCGGCTGCTGGTCGTAGGTGGCGACCTTCGGGCTCGGCACCAGGATGCGGGTCTCGCCCGGATAGGTGTCCTCGCGCCCGCCGCTGAAAAAGAAGGTGACGTGCGCGTACTTCTCGGTCTCGGCGATGCGCAGCTGGGTCATGCCGTGCTCGGCCAGCAATTCGCCCAGGCCGTGGCGCAGGTTTTCCGGTGGAAAGGCGACGTCCGCCGGCAGCCGGGCGTCGTATTCGCTCAGGCAGACGAAGCGCGACAGCGCCGGCCGTTGCGCCTCGAAGCCGGCGAAGTCCGGGGCGACGAAGGCGGCGGTGAGCTGGCGCGCGCGGTCGGCGCGGAAGTTCATGAACACCACCGCGTCGCCGTCGCCCATCGGCTGCGCCGGCCCGTCCGGCGGCGCGACCACGGTCGGGGCGACGAACTCGTCGGTCTCGCCGCGCGCGTACGCCGCCGCGAGCGCGGCCTGCGCGTCGAGCGCGTGGTAGTCGGCCTGGGCGTTGACGATCGCGTCCCAGGCGCGGTGCACGCGATCCCAGCGCTGGTCGCGGTCCATCGCGTAATAGCGCCCGGCGACCGTGGCGATGCGCGCGTTGCCGGTTTCCGCGCACTTCGCCTGCAACCGCTGCAGGCTCGGCGCGGCCGACTTCGGCGGCGTGTCGCGGCCGTCGAGGAAGGCGTGCACCAGCACGCGCTCCACGTCCATGCGCCGGGCCAGGTCGAGCATCGCGAGGATGTGCCGCTCGTGGCTGTGCACGCCGCCCGGCGACAGCAGGCCCATCACGTGCAGGGTCCCGCCGTCGGCGTTGACCGCCGCGCAGGCGCCGCGCAACGCGGGGTTGTCGAAGAAGCTGCCGTCCTCGATCGCCGCGTCGATCCGGGTCAGGTCCTGGTGGACGATGCGGCCGGCGCCGAGGTTCATGTGGCCGACCTCGGAATTGCCCATCTGCCCGTCCGGCAGGCCGACATGGCGGCCCTCGGTGTGGATCAGCGTGTGCGGGCACCCGGCCCACAGCCGGCGCCAGTGCGGCAGCCTGGCCTGCGCGAGGGCGTTGTCCTGCGGCTCGTCGCGATGGCCCCAGCCATCGAGGATCATCAGCACGACGGGTTTCGGACGCGGATGCTCGGCTGCTGGCACGACAGGCCCCGTGACTTCGGACAGGGGCGGATTGTAGCGAAGGGCCACACGATGCCCTGCACGCGACCGGCCACCCGGTGTAAACCGGACGGCCGCCGGCCGCATCCCATTGCCGACACCCGACAGGATTCCGCCATGCCCCGCATCCGCCTGCTCGCCGCCACCCTGGCGCTCACCCTCGCGCTGCCGCTCGCGCACGCGGCCGACGGCCATGCCCGCGACGTCGAAAAGGTCACCGGCAGCATCACCGCCAGCGCCGGCCAGGCATGGGGCGACCTGACCACGGTCAACGGCAGCATCCACGTCGAGGACGGCACCACCGTCGGCGATGCCGAGACCGTCAACGGCAGCATCCAGGTCGGCGACAAGGCGCGCACCGGCGACCTGGAGACCGTCAACGGCGGCATCCGGCTCGGCCGCGACGTGCAGGCGGGCGACCTCACCACCGTCAACGGCAGCGTGTTCGCCGACCACGGCAGCCGGCTGGCCAGGGACATCGAGACCGTGAATGGCTCGATCGGCCTGGTCCACACCGATCTGGCCGGCGGGATCCGCACCGTCAACGGCGACATCACCGTCGGCGTCAACTCGCACGTGCACGGCGGCATCCACGTCGACAAGCAGCAGCACGGCTGGAACATCCAGTTCGGCAAGCAGCGTCCGCCGCGGGTGATCGTCGGCCCGGGCGCGACGGTGGACGGGCCGCTGGTGTTCCAGCGCGAGGTGGTGCTGTACGTGCACGACAGCGCCCGGATCGGCCCGGTGACCGGCGCCAAGGTGCTGCACTTCTCCGGCGACCACGCGCCGGCGGAGTAAACCGCCGCCCGTTTTCGCGGGAGCGGCTCGCCGCTGCAAGCCGTTCCGGCGGGGCGTGCGGCGGCAGGCGCCATCCCCGGGCTGGACCCGGCCCGCCGCGGCGGCGCAAGCTGCGCCCACCGTCCGGCGGAGAGTCACGCATGGCCCTGGCCTACTGGTGCATCCTGGTCGCCGCGTTGCTGCCCTACCTGTGGGTGTCGATCGCCAAGGCGAGCGGCGAGCGCTACGACAACCGCAACCCGCGCGCCTGGCAGGCGCGCCAGGACGACCCGCGCAGCCAGCGCGCCAACGGGGCGCAGCTCAACGCCTTCGAAGCCTTCGCGCCGTTCGCGGCGAGCGTGCTGATGGCGCAGGCCGCCGGCGTGGATCCGGCCCGGATCGGCCATCTCGCCGTCGCGTTCGTCGTGCTGCGCGTGCTGCACGGCCTGTTCTACGTGTTCGGCATTGCCGCGCTTCGCAGCCTCAGCTGGGCGGGCGGAATCGCGATCGTGGTGTGGCTGATGCTGCTGGCGGGAAGGGCGGTCGGCTGACGCCGGCGCATCGAGCAACGATGGGCGGGGCCGGCGGCGATGGCAGGGGCCCGCGGCATGCCATGCCGGCCAGCGCAGGAGCGCGCGGCCATGAGCCGCTCCCGCGAAGGCGGGCTCGTGGCGGTTGGCGCCCTGCCGCGCGGCGCGCTAGGCGGCGACGAGGCGGACCCGCGCGAAGTTGCGCTTGCCGACCGCGAGCACGCCCTCGAAGCCCGGCGCGAACACGCGCTGCGGATCCTCCACCACCGCGCCGTCCACCTTCACCGCGCGCTCCCTGAGCTTGCGGTTGGCCTCGGAGTTGCTCGGGGTCAGGCCGGCGGCGGTCAGCAGCGCGGCGATGCGCAGGCCTTCGGCAGGTACCGCCACGTCCTGCAGCGGCAGGCTGGCGGTGTCGCCCTCGCCGCGCACCGCGGCGTTCCAGCCGGCCACCGCCTGCTCCGCCGCGGCCGCGCCGTGGAAGCGCGCCGCCAGCTCGCGCGCCAGGCGCAGCTTCACGTCGCGCGGGTTGAGCGCGCCCGACGCGATGTCGGCCTTCAGCTTCCCCGCCTCGGCGATCGAGATCTCGAAACTCAGCAGCTCGATCCAGCGCCACATCAGGTCGTCGCCGATCTTCATCGCCTTGGTCACGATGTCGATCGCCGGCTCGGCGATGCCGATGTAGTTGCCGAGCGACTTGGACATCTTCTGCACGCCGTCCAGGCCTTCCAGCAGCGGCATGGTCAGCACGATCTGCGGCTTCTGCCCGAAGTGCTCCTGCAGGCCGCGGCCCATCAGCAGGTTGAACTTCTGGTCGGTGCCGCCGAGCTCGACGTCGGCCTCCAGCGCGACCGAGTCGTAGCCCTGCACCAGGGGATACAGGAACTCGTGGATCGCGATCGACTGCTGCGCGGCGTAGCGCTTGGCGAAATCGTCGCGCTCGAGCATGCGCGCGACGGTGTGCTGGCCGGCGAGGCGCACCATGTCGGCGGCGGACATCTTCCCGAACCACTCGCTGTTGAAGCGCACCTCGGTGCGCTCGCGGTCGAGCACCTTGAACACCTGCTCGGCGTAGGTCTCCGCGTTGGCCAGCACGTCCTCCCGGGTGAGCGGCTTGCGGGTGGCGTTCTTGCCGGTCGGGTCGCCGATCATCCCGGTGAAGTCGCCGATCAGGAAGATCGCGGTATGGCCGAGGTCCTGGAACTGGCGCAGCTTGTTGAGCAGCACCGTGTGGCCGAGGTGCAGGTCGGGCGCGGTCGGGTCGAAGCCGGCCTTGACCCGCAGCGGGCGCCCAACGCTGGCGGCGGCCGCGAGGCGGGCCTCCAGCTCGTCGCGCTTGAGGATTTCGTCGGCGCCGCGGCCGATCAGTTCGAGGGCGTGCTGCACCGCAGGGGCTCCGCTGGCTGGAAAAAGCGTGCCCGCGCGCCGGGTTTCGACCCGATCCGTGAAGCCCGCGTTAAACCCAAGTTAATCTGAATGCGTCGAAAAATCCCAATCCACTCAAGGGTTTGACGCACCCAGTTCGCGCGTCTATGGTACCCCCTCGACGCGACCGTCACACGGGTCGCAGGGGAGAGGGGCATGCGCACATCCGACCTGCAGGGAGAGAGCCGCAGCAGCCGGCGCGAACGCCTGGCCAAGCTACGCGAAGCCGCCCTGCACCGGAAGGTGCTCGCCCATCCCGCCTTCAACGGGCGCTGGACCCGCCGCCACTGGGCCCACGCCAGCGTGTTCGCCACCCTCGGCATGCTGGTCGCCGCGCTGGTGCCGGGCTTCTCCGCCCCCGCGACGACGCTGGCGCCGCGCACCGGCACCACCACGCTCGCGCTGGCCCTGCCGGCCCTGCCGCTGGGCCACCACAACGCCGCCGGCAACGACTGGCAGCTGGTGACCGTGCAGCGCGGGCAGACGCTGTCGGCCCTGTTCGACGACCTCGGCATCCCGGCCGCCACCCTGCACCGCCTGCTCCAGCAGCCGGAGGCGAAGCAGGCGCTGACCCACCTCAAGCCGGGCGCCGAACTCGCCTTCGACCTGCCCGCCGACGGCCAGCTGCGCACCCTGCGCTACGACCGCGACGACACCCACCGGGTCGAGCTCACGCTCGCCGGCGACGAAGTGCGGCAGAAGGTGATCGAGCGCCCGACCGAGACCCGCACGGTCGTGATCAGCGGCACCGTCGGCCGTTCGCTGTACCGCTCGGCGCGCAAGCTCGGCCTGCCGGGGCGGGCGATCGAGACGCTGACCGACGACATCTTCAAGTACGACATCGACTTCAACGACGACGTCGGTGCCAACGACCGCTTCAGCGTGGTGGTCGACCAGTACTGGCGCGACGGCCAGCTGGTCGGCACCGGCCCGGTGCAGGCGGCCACCTTCACCGTGCACGGCAAGCTCTATTCCGGCTTCCGCTTCGCCCACGACGGCAAGACCGAGTACTACACCGCCGACGGCCGGCCGCTGAAGCGCAGCTTCATCCGCATGCCGATCCCGTACGCGCGCCTGACCTCGACCTTCGGCAGCCGTTTCCATCCGATCCTCGGCCGCATGCGCATGCACGAGGGCGTCGATTTCGCCGCCTCCACCGGCACGCCGATCCAGGCCGCGGGCGATGCGCGCGTGCAGTTCGTCGGCATCAAGGGCGGCTACGGCCGGGTGGTGATCCTCGACCACGGCCGCGGCTACACCACGCTGTACGGCCACATGTCGCGCTTCGCCAACATCCACGTCGGCCAGCGCGTGCCGCAGGGCGCGGTGATCGGCTACGTCGGCATGTCGGGCCTGGCGACCGGCCCGCACCTGCACTACGAATTCCGCATCAACGGCGTGCACCGCAACCCGCTGTCGGTGACGATGCCGCCGCCGGAGCCGCTGCGTGGCGCCGCGCTCGCCGCGTTCCGCGCGCAGTCCAACACCGCGCTGGCCAAGATCCGCCGCGTCGAGGACGTGATCTACGCCGACGCGGGCACCCCGGCCAAGGCCAACACGAAGGCCTGAGCCGCCCCGCCTCCTGCCGACGACGCGCCCGCCCGGGCGCGTCGTCGTTTCCGGTGACCGCATGGCCGACCCGACCGCGCCCTACCTCGGACTGATGTCCGGCACCAGCGCCGATGGCATCGACGCCGCGCTGGTCTCCTTCGACGAAGCCGGCGGGCGCACGCGGGCCACCCTGCACGCCGCGCGCACCTTCGCCTGGGCGCCGGCGCTGCGCGCGCGGCTGGTGGCGCTCGGCCAGGGCGGCGACTGCCGCTCGCTGGACGAATTCGGCACGCTCGACGCACAGGTCGCCGACGCCTTCGCCGACGCCGCGCTGGCGCTGCTGCGGGAAGCGGGCGTGGCACCCTCGGCGGTGCGCGCGCTCGGCTCGCACGGGCAGACGGTCCGCCATCGCCCGGCCGGGGCCGGCGGCGACGGGCGGCATCCGTTCACCCTGCAGATCGGCGACGCCCACCGCATCGCCGAACGCACCGGCATCACCACGGTCGCCGACTTCCGCCGCCGCGACGTCGCCGCCGGCGGCCATGGCGCCCCGCTGCTGCCGGCGCTGCACGCGGCCCTGCTGCACGACGCGGGCGAGGCGCGCGCGGTGCTCAACCTCGGCGGCATCGCCAACCTGACC
>JBQCFN010000084.1:0-2510 GCA_051959035.1 Lysobacteraceae bacterium
CCGCCGCCCACGCCGGCCAGACCCGCCGTTCCGGCGAGCCCTACATCACCCACCCGGTCGCGGTCGCCGCGGTGCTGGCCGAGCAGCGGGTCGACATCGAGACGCTGATCGCCGCGATCCTGCACGACACCCTCGAGGACACCCCGCTCGCGCGCGCGAGCATCGCCGGTGAGTTCGGCGAGACGGTCGCCGAGCTGGTCGACGGCGTCACCGAGCTGGACAAGCTGCAGTTCGCCGACCGCCAGGAAGCGGCCGCCGAGAGCTTCCGCAAGATGCTGCTGGCGATGGCGCGCGACCTGCGCGTGATCCTGATCAAGCTCGCCGACCGCCTGCACAACATGCGCACGCTCGGCGCGCAGACGGCGGAGGCACGCCAGCGCATCGCCCACGAGACGCTGGAGATCTACGCGCCGATCGCCCAGCGGCTGGGCATGAACCTGTTCAAGGCCGAGCTGCAGGACCTCGGCTTCCGCGCGCTGCACCCGTGGCGGCACGCGGTGCTGGAAAAGCGCATCCGGACGCAGCCGCTGCTGCGGCGCGAGGCGCTGGCGCGGATCGAGGCGCAGCTCGCCCAGCGGCTGACCAAGGAAGGCATGGAATACCGCCTCGTCAGCCGGGTGAAGTCGCCGTGGAGCATCTACACCAAGATGCGCAGCGAAGGAAAAACCTTCGACCAGGTGATGGACGTGTTCGGCTTCCGCATCGTCCTGCGCTCGGTGGCCGAGTGCTACCACGCGCTGGGCGTCGTGCATTCGGCCTTCAAGCCGCTGGACGGGCGCTTCCGCGACTTCATCGCGATCCCCAAGGCGAACGGCTACCAGTCGCTGCACACGGTGCTGTTCGGACCCTACGGGTCGCCGATCGAGGTGCAGATGCGCACCGAGGAGATGGACCTGATCGCCGAGCGCGGCATCGCCGCGCACTGGGCCTACAAGCACGGCGGCGCCACCACCAGCGCGCAGAGCCGCGCGCAGTCGTGGATCGCCAACCTGCTGGAAAGCCAGCGCGCCACCGGCTCGTCGCTGGAGTTCCTCGAGAACGTCAAGGTCGACCTGTTCCCGGACGAGGTCTACCTGTTCACGCCCAAGGGCGACATCCTCGCGCTGCCGCGCAACGCCACCGCGCTCGACTTCGCCTATTCGGTGCACACCGACCTCGGCAACCACGCGGTCGCCGCGCGGGTGGACAAGAAGCTGGTGCCGCTGCGCACCAAGCTGGCCAGCGGGCAGAAGGTGGAGGTGATCACCGCGCCGTCGGCGGCGCCGCAGCCGCAGTGGCTGGAATTCGTCGTCACCGGCAAGGCGCGCACCGCGATCCGCCACCAGCTCAAGCACCTCGAACACGAGGATGCCGTGCAGCTCGGCCACCGCATGCTCGACCGCGCGCTGGAAGGGCAGGGCACCTCGCTCGACCGCCTGCCGCCGGCGCGGCTGGACGCCTTCCTCGGCGAGCACCGCTATCCGCGGCTGGAGGCGCTGCTGGCCGACATCGCGCTCGGCAACCGCATGCCCGCGCAGGTCGCGCTGGCGCTGGCGCAACCGGCCGGCGCGGCGCGCGCCGAGGCGCCGCGGGTGAAGGCCGAGCCGCTGGTGCCGGGCGAGCGCATCCTGATCACCGGCCACGAGCGCGGCGTGATCACCTTCGCCAACTGCTGCCTGCCGATCCCGGGCGACGAGATCATGGGCTACCACACGGCCGGGCGCGGCATCGTCGTGCATCGCCTGGACTGCCCGAACGTCGCCGATTACCGCAAGTCGCCCGAGCGCTGGGTGCCGATCGGCTGGGACCGTGAGGTGTCGGGCGACTTCCGCACCGCGCTCGCGATCGAGGTCGAGAACCGCCCGGGCGTGCTGGCGCAGGTCGCGGCGGCGATCGCGCAGGCCGAATCCAACATCGACGGCGTCGAGTACCTCGAGCGCGACAGCAACGTCGCCGCGATCCGCTTCTCGATCGAGGTGCGCGACCGCAAGCACATCGCCGACGTGATCCGCCGCGTGCGCCGGCTCGCGGTCGTGCACGGCGTGCAGCGCCTGTAGCGGCCGTCCCCCTCGCGCGCTCGCCCGGCGCGCGGCGCCGGCCTTATCCTCTGCGCTTCCCACACGCCGAGCCCGCCATGTCCCGCCAGCCCATCCACACCGAGCACGCACCGGCCGCCATCGGGCCGTATTCGCAGGCCATCCGCGCCGGCAACACCGTCTACCTGTCCGGGCAGACGCCGCTGGTGCCGGCGAGCGGGCAGATGGTCGAGGGCGACATTGAGGCGCAGGCGCGCCAGGCCTTCGACAACCTGCGCGCGGTGTGCGAGGCGGCCGGCGGCTCGTTCGAGAAGATCGTGCGGCTGGGCCTGTACCTCACCGACCTGTCCGACTTCGCCCGCGTCAACGCGGTGATGGCCGAGTACTTCAGCCAGCCGTATCCCGCGCGCTCGACCATCCAGGCGGCGGCGCTGCCGCGCGGGGCGGCGTTCGAGGTCGACGGGATCATGGTGCTCGACTGACGCCGCCGCCGCG
>JBQCFN010000085.1:0-4772 GCA_051959035.1 Lysobacteraceae bacterium
GGATGGTCGTCGACCAGCAGCACCAGGCTGCGCTCGCGCTCGGCCTCGTCCACGCCGGGGAGGCGGCGCAGCGGGAAGCTGCTGGCGGGCGCGGACGCCGGCGCGTCCGGCGCCACCTCCTCGATCGGCGCGCGCGGCAGGCTGAGCCGCAGGCGCATGGTCGTGCCGCGCCCGGGCGTGGACTCCATCGCCACCTCGCCGCCCATCAGTCCGGCCAGGCGCCGGCAGATCGCCAGCCCGAGGCCGGTGCCGCCGTAGCGGCGGGTGGTGTCGCCCTCGGCCTGGGTGAACGGCTGGAACAGCCGTGCCTGCGCCTCCGGGGGAATGCCGATGCCGGTGTCGCGCACCGCCAGGCAGAGGCGGTCGCCGGCGGGCGACCCGTCGCCCTCGTCGAGGCGCTCGAGCGCGACCTCGACCCGGCCGCGGTCGGTGAACTTGATCGCGTTGGAGATGAAGTTGCTGGCGATCTGGCGCAGGCGCAGCGCGTCGGCGCGATATGCGGGGGCGACCCCCGGGTCGATCCGCAGCTCCAGTTGCAGGCCCTTGCTGGAGGCGGCACCGCCGAAGGTCGCCACCGTCGCCTGCAGCAGCCGGCGCAGGTCGACCGGCTCGGGGTGCAGCTCCAGCCGCGCGGCTTCGATCTTGGAGAAGTCGAGGATGTCGCCGACCACCTGCAGCAGCGACTGCGCGGAGGACTGGATGATGTTGACCGCGCGCCGCTGCTCGGGATCCAGCACGCCGTGGGCGAGGATCTCGACCATGCCGGTGATGCCGATCATCGGCGTGCGGATCTCGTGGCTCATCGCCGCGAGGAACGCACTCTTGGCCTGGTTGGCCTCCTGCGCGCGCGCCTCGCTCGCGCGCAGGTCGTCCTCCAGCCGCTTCTGCGCGCTGACGTCGTTGGCCACCGCGATCAGGCCGGCGGGGCGTCCCTGCGCATCGGCCACCGCGGCGAGCGAGAGCACCACCGGCACCGGATGGCCGTCCTTGTGGCGCAGGCACATCTGCTGCGGCGGCTGGCGCAGCTGCGCCAGCGCGTACATCGCGCGCCAGTCCGGCGGCACCTCGTGGCCGAGCCGCTCCTTCAGGAAGCCCAGCGTGCTGCGCACCTGCTCGGCCGAGATCAGGCCCGGCGCGCTGTCCGGCTCCGCCGCCTCGCCGTCCAGGCGGGCGCGCACGACCTTGCCGAGGATCTCTTCGGCGCGCCAGCCGAGCAGCTGCTCGGCGAAGCGGTTGAACACCAGCCAGCGGCCCTCGCCGTCGATCACCAGGATCGCCGCCTGGGCCACGTCGACCAGCAGGCGCAGGAAATGCTCGCGCTGGCCGAGCTCGTCGGCGCGCGCCTGCGCGGCGTCCTCGGCCTCGCGCCGGCGCGCCACCTCGCGCGCCAGGCGGCGGTTGGAATACAGCAGCCAGCCGGCCACCAGCGCCAGCGCGGCCAGCGCCAGCAGGACCTTGCCGAGGTAGGGCTGCACGCGCTGGCCCAGGCTCGCATGCTGCTGCAGCCAGCGCGCGTCCAGCGCCGCGCGCTCGGCCGGGGTCACCGCCGCCAGCCCCTTGCCGAGGATCGACTGCAGCAGCGGCAGGTCGCGCCGCACCGCCATGTACGAATCGGTGCCGGCCAGCGGCAGCCGCGCGCCGGCGCGCACGTTGCTCAGGCCCTGCACCGTCGCCAGCCAGTTGATGGTGCCGGCGTTGTCGACGTAGGCATCGGCCTTGCCGAGCGACACCAGCCGCACCGCGTCCGCGGGCGAATCCACCTGCACGAACAGCGCGCGCGGGAAACGCGCCTGCAGCGCCGCGTTCGGCGCGTAGTCGCGCACGATCGCGAACACCTTGCCGCGCGCGTGATCCGGCCGTGGCGGCAATGGATCGTCCGCACGCACCGCGAACACCATCGCGTTGCGGCTGAGCGGCGGCTCGACGTAGCGCAGGAAGCGCTCGCGCTCGGGCGTGCGCCACAGGAAGGTCAGCACGTCGACCTTGCCCTCGCGCGCCTGCGGCAGCAGCGTCTCCCAGGGCCGCCCCTCGGCGAAGCGGTAGCGCAGGCCGGCCTTGGCCGCGGCGAGGCGGAACAGGTCGTTGGCGTAGCCGGTGGCGCGGCCGTCCTGGTCGACGAAGTTGTACGGCGCGAAGTCCGACTGCACGCCGACCACCACCGGCGGCGCGCTGCGCAGCCAGGCCTGTTCCTGCGGGGTCAGCGCGACCCCGCCCGCCGGCGCCGCGGCGCGCGCGCACGGCAGCAGGACCAGCAGCAGCAGCGCGGCGGCGCGGCGAAGCGCGGGCAGCATCGTCCCCCCGGCGGCGCGCCGCATCGTCAGTGCGGTCGCCGCCAGCAGGCGAGCACCGAGGGGATCGCCTCGCCCGGCACCGGCCGCGAGATCAGGAAGCCCTGCGCCAGCCCGCAGCCGCGCTCGGCCAGGAACTGCCATTCCGCCTCGGTCTCCACGCCTTCGGCGACCGACGCCAGGTGCAGCTTGCGCGCCAGCTCCAGGCTGGCCTCGACGACCGCGCGGTGGCGGCTGTTGCGGCGCGCGTCGGTGACGAAGCCGCGATCGATCTTCAGCTCGGTGAACGGGATCTGCGACAGCTGCGCGAGCGAGGAATAGCCGACGCCGAAGTCGTCGATCGACAGTCCGAAGCCCTTCAGCCGCAGGCGCGCCATCACGCCCAGCCCGCGCGCGAAGTCGGCCAGCACCGAGCTTTCGGTGAGTTCCAGGACCACGTCCTCGGGGACCATGCCGTGCGCCGTGACCAGTTCCTGGTAGTGGTCGGCCACGCCCGGATCCTCCAGCGTGGACGGCGCGACGTTGATCGCCATCGCCAGTTCGACGCCGTGTTCGCGGGCCCAGCGCTGCCGCCACGCGCAGGCCTGGGCGAGGATGCTGTCGGTGAGGGCGCGCGACAGGCCTTCGCGCTCGAGCTGCGGCAGGAACTGCAGCGGGCCGACGATGCGGTCGCCGCGCTCCCAGCGCGCCAGCGCCTCCACGCCCACCGGCTTGCCGTTGCCGAGCTCGACCTGCAGCTGGAACCACGGCTTGATCGCGCCCTGCTCGAGCGCCGCGCGCAGCTCCCCCGGGGCGATCTCGACCGGCGCGTCCATGCCCCGCTCGTCCCACTCCTGCGCGCGATGCGCCAGCAGCAGGCCGCGCAGCTTGTCCGCGGTGAGCGGCTTTTCGATCACCCCGAGCATGCGCAACCCGTACGCGCTGGCCATCACGCTGACGGTGTTGAGCAGGGCGGGGTCCAGCGCGGACACCACCGCGATGCTGCGCACCAGCCGGTGCTGGGTGAGGTGGGTGATGAACTCGATGCCGTCCATGCCGGGCATGTCGAGGTCGACCAGCACCACGTCCGGCGGCTCGGCCTGCTGGCGCAGCAGCTCCAGCGCGCTGGCGCCGTCCGCCGCCTGCAGCGCGCAGTCGCCGCTGATGCCGAGCTCGGCGAGCAGGCGCAAGGCAATCGCGCGCTGGAACCCGTGGTCCTCCACGACCAGCACACGCAAGGCAGTCAGATCCATGCCGTCCCCCTCCGGACGCAGGCGTCCAGCCTACTGCATCGGCGCGCGCCTCGTGCGGCACACGGCCGCTTCGTGACGCAGGTGGCGACGCGCCCCGCGAACATCGGTAGCGGGCGGGGCGGCAGGCGGCCGGACGGCGCAACGCGACCGTTCGCGGGACGTGTTGTCCGGCGCATCCGGCCTGCGCGGGCCAGCGTCCCGATCGCCCGTGACAGGCCCCGGGGGCAAGCCCGCCGGGCGCCCCGGGCCAGGCGCGCTGCGGGCGTCGGCGCGTTGCGCATGGCATCCGCGCGTTGCCCTGGCCAGGCCACGGTGCCGGCGCGACCGTTCGCGTGCCCATCGGCCCGGTCCCACGCCATCCGCACCGTCCACCCGGGGGTGCAGGCGCTGGCGTCGCCGGTTCCCCATGCACGCGGCCGCCGCGCCCGGCGCTCGCCCGGCGTGCGCCGGCGCATGGCGGATCCCGCGTGGACTCCGCCGCTTTTGCGCCGGTCCCGCGCAGGGCGCATCCGTGGCTACGGCCACGTCAAGGAAGCGCGCCTGCACGTGGCCAGGCAGCGCGAGGCGGAACTGCTGGCGCGCTGGCGCACGCCTCGCGGGTGGCGGTGGCGGCCGCTGTGTGGCCGAATCCCCCGGCAAGGAAAAGGCCCGCGCGAAGCGGGCCTTTTTTTGCTTCCGTGGCGGACGCCGTTACTTCTTCGCGGCGAAGATCGCCGAGAGATAGTCGGTGGTGCCCGGGATGCGCTCCAGGCGCGGGTAGCGCAGGCCGCCGTGGTAGTCGAGGGCGACCGTGCGGTAGTGGTCGAACTCCTTCACCAGCAGGCGGATCGGTCCCTGGTCGGTCTTCGCCGCCTGGATCGCGTCGGCGAGGGTGTCCTTGGCGTACTCGAGGTCGTTCACCGCGACGATGGTCATGCCGCTGCCGAGGCCGGCGTTGAACGCCGGGCTGTCCCAGCGCACCTCGCCGATCCTGCCGTCCTTGCCCACGTACAGGCCGGCCGAATAGACGAAGTCGGCACCGCCCTTGGCGTCCTTGGCCAGCGCCTTCGCGTACGCGTTCGGTTCGTCCGCGTACACCAGCTTCCAGCCCGCCGCCTCGATGCCGCCGGTCAGCGGCACCTTGCCGTCGACGCGGTCGCGCAGGAAGCCCGCCCAGTCGTCGTGCACCACGCCGTCCAGCGCCTGCACCACGTCGTCGAAGGTGTAGGTGTCCTGCACCTTCCACTGGCCGTCGTTGGCGCCGAAGAACGCG
>JBQCFN010000086.1:0-3707 GCA_051959035.1 Lysobacteraceae bacterium
GCGGTGGCCAGCGTGCAGGCCTGCCTGGCCGCCGCCGCGCCGGTCGACACGGTGGTGTTCTGTTGCCACGACACCGCGATGGCCGCGCGCTACCGGGCGATCCTGGCCGCTGCATGAGCCCCCGGCGTGCTCGCGCAGCGCGAGACCCTCGCGGTGCAGCACGGCCGGCCCGACCCCGGCACGCTGGTGTTCACGCCCTACCTGCGGATCGTGCCGACGCGCCTGGCGATCCTGCCGGGAGCCGGGCTCGGCGACGCCGCGGCGACGCTGGCGGCCTTCGTCGCGCGCCAGGACCGGATCCACCCTGCTGCCGGACCGCATCGACCGGCGCATCGCGCAGCCGCGGGCGCCCCCGCCGATGCCGCGTCCCGAGCCGCAAACGGAAACGCCGGCGCGAGGCCGGCGTTTCCTTCCCATCCGTCGCGCGGATCAGCCGCGCGTCCACTGCCCCAGCGCGGCGAGGCCGTTGTCCTTCGCGCGCTCGTACACCATCGCCTGCGCCTTGGCGACGTTGTTCGCAGTGTCCTGCGCCCAGATCTTCAGGGCCGCCGACTGCATCGCGCGGCCGTAGGAGAACGACAGCGGCCACGGGTTCGGGCCCATGCGGTTCATCGCGTCGAGGTGCGCGGTGGCGTCCTCGTCGCTCTGGCCGCCGGACAGGAACACGATGCCCGGCAGGATCGCCGGCACCGCGGTCTTCAGGCACATCAGGGTCGACTCGGCGACTTCCTCGACCGAGGCCTGCTCGCCGCTGTCCTTGCCCGGCACGACCATGGAAGCCTTCAGGATGGTGCCCTCGAGCATCACGTTCTGCTGGTACAGCGCGTCGAACAGCGAGCGCAGCACCACTTCGGTGACTTCGTAGCAGGTGCCGATGTCGTGGTCGCCGTCCATCAGCACTTCCGGGTCCACCATCGGCACCAGGCCCTGCTCCTGGCACAGCGCGGCGTAGCGCGCCAGCGCGTGGCTGTTGGCCTCGATGCAGGTGCCCGACGGGATGTCCTCGCCGATGTTGATCACCGCGCGCCACTTGGCGAAGCGCGCGCCGAGGCCGTAGTACTCCTTCAGGCGGTCGCGCAGGCCGTCGAGGCCTTCGGTGACGAGCTCGCCCTGGAAGCCGGCCAGCGGCTGGGTGCCCTTGTCGACCTTGATGCCGGGGATGATCCCGTTCTCCATCATGATTTTGGTGAACGGCACGCCGGCCTTGGTCGACTGACGGAGGGTCTCGTCGTACAGGATCGCGCCCGAGATGTAGTCGCCGAGCTTCGGCGTGGTCAGCAGCATCTCGCGGTACGCGCGACGGTGTTCTTCCGTGTTCTCCACGCCCACGCCGGCGAAGCGCTTGGCGATGGTGGTGGTCGACTCGTCGATCGCGATGATGCCCTTGCCCCGGGCGACCATCGCCTGGGCGGTCTCGGCAAGCTGTTCGATGCTCATTGGCTGTCCTGCCACGGTGGGAAGCCGCGCATTATAGCCGCAGCGCGCTTCCAGAACGCGGTGAATCAACGGCTTACCGCGGCTTCGGCCACCTCGCGGCTGGCCTCGGGAACGGGCGCGAGGGCGCGGTTCACCGCCTCGCGGCTGGCCAGCCAGCCGCCCTCCCCGTCGATGCCGGGCAGGAAGTCGCCGGGCCCGCGGCGCTGCCGCTTGAGCGCGGCGATGCGCTGGTAACACCCGGTCATGGCGCCGTCGTGCGGGCAGCCGAGCAGGTGGTAGAACTCGTGGAGGGTGGCCTTGGCCGGCGGCATCAGCCACTGGTTGGGCGTGGCGACGGTGGCGACGACGAAGCCGTGCGTATGCGAACGGTCGTCCACGCTGCCCAGCACCTCCGGCAGGAACAGGCCCCACAGCGCATCGCCGGCGGTGCGGTCGATGAAGGCCATGAGCCGATCGCAGGGCGGCTCCAGCAGACGCGCGCTGACCGCCTCCTGCACCGCCTGGTGGGTGAAGCCGGCGCGCTCCCAGGTCCGCACCCACGGCACCACCACCGCCAGGCCATAGGGCGCGAACTCGCGGTTGGCCGCCGCCACCAGGCGGTCCACCCGCCGCGCGGGCACGCCCGGGGTCTTCAGCACGCACACGCGCAACGGCGCCACGGGTCCGTAATCGAGGGTGGTGCGCGCGGCGGTGTGCACGCCCACGGTGGTGCAGGAGGCCGCCAGGCAGGCGGCGGCCAGCACCGGCGCGAGCCTGCCGAGGGCGCGCGCCGCGCCGCACGCCGGGGAATGCAGGGGCTGCATCGGGACCTCCCTGTCCTTGGGGGGTCCCATTCGATCGCGCCGCCGGTGTGGCGGCCGTGAGCGCGCAGGGTGGGCTTCGCCCCGGGATTCGATCCCGGTCCCGCGCGTGGCGCGGTGGACCCTGCGCTACAGCTACAGCTCGCCCAGGCCTTCCGCGCGGCCTTCCGGGCCCACCTGCAGCAGGCGCAGGGTGTTGGTCGCGCCGTGCTGCTCCATGTGGTCGCCGCTGGTGACGATCACGCGGTCGCCCTCGGCCAGCAGGCCGTCGTCGAACAGCCGGCGCAGCGACTGCCGCGCGGCGTCGCGCGAGGCCATTCCGCGGCTGTCGAAGGCGATCGGGAACACGTCGCGCATCAACGCCATCCGCCGGCGCGCGCCGTCGTGGCGCGACAGCCCGTAGATCGGCACGTTGGAGCGGAACCGCGAGAGGTAGCGCGCGGTGCCGCCGGACTCGGTCATGGCGACGATCGCGCGCACGCCGATGTGGCCGGACAGGAACATCGTCGCCATCGCGATCGCCTGGTCGGGCCGGTCGAGGTCGCGCTGCGCCTTTTCAAAGTCGCTGAGCATCTCGAACTGGCGCTCGGCGCCGACGCAGATGCGCGCCATCGCCTCGACCGCCTTGAGCGGGTAGTGCCCGGCGGCGCTTTCCTGCGACAGCATCACCGCGTCGGTGCCGTCGATCACCGCGTTGGCGACGTCGAGCACTTCCGCGCGGGTGGGGATCGGGTTGTCGACCATCGACTGCAGCATCTGCGTCGCGGTGATCACGACCTTGTTGCAGGCGAGCGACTCGCGGATGATCTTCTTCTGCAGGCCGGGCAGCTCCGCGTCGCCGATCTCCACGCCGAGGTCGCCGCGCGCGACCATCACCGCGTCGCTGGCCAGCACGATCTGGGTGAGGTTGTCGATCGCCTCGCTGCGCTCGATCTTGGCCACCAGCGCGGCGTCGCTGCCGTGGCGGCGGGCGATCGCGCGCGCTTCCTCCATGTCGGCGGCGTTGCGGCAGAACGACACCGCGATGAAGTCGACGCCGACCTGCGCGGCGATCTCGATCAGCTCGCGGTCGCGGTCGGTGAGCGCGCCCAGCGACAGCCCGCCGCCGAGCCGGTTCAGGCCCTTGCGGTCGGACAGCGTGCCGTCGTTGAGCACCTCGGTGACGATGCGGTCGCCTTCGACGTGCTCCACGCGCAGCTGCAGCAGGCCGTCGTCGAGCAGCAGGGTGTCGCCGGCCCGCACGTCGCCGGGCAGGCCGAGGTAGCTGATGCCCACGCCGCCGACGCCACCGGGCGGCGCATCGGTGCGCGCGAGCAGGTCGAAGCGCTGGCCCGCGCGCAGCTGCACCTTGCCTTCGGCGAAACGCTCGATGCGCAGCTTCGGCCCGGGCAGGTCGGCGAGGATGCCGACCTCCACGCCGACGCGTTCGGCCGCTTCGCGCACCGCCAGCGCGCGCGCGACCTGCGCCGA
>JBQCFN010000087.1:0-4135 GCA_051959035.1 Lysobacteraceae bacterium
CACGACCGCCGGCCGCACCTGCCGGCTGCGCCATTGCTTGCATTGCACGAGTTCGGTGCGCCCCTGCCGGCGCACGATCAGGTCGATTCCGCCGTCCGCGCCACCCAGGCCGGTCTCTTCCACCAGATAGCCCTGCCGGCGGAAGGCTTCGCCGACCAGCATCTCGAACTCGCGCCAGCTCATCGCTGCGAGGCTGTCCAGTCCGGTCTGTTGTTCGAGAAGGGCGCGACGCTTGCGCGTGCCGAGGAAGGACGCGAGCGCCGCTCCTTCGCCCGCGAGCAGAAATGCCAAGGCCAACGGAGCCAGGAAGCCCCCCGCGTGGCGCACGTAGAAGAAAGCAGCCACGCCGAGCACGGCCGGCACGGGCCAGGGCAGTTTCGCCAATTCGTCGAGCAAGCCTTTGCGTCGCGCCATGGTCCCCCCGGCCACATGATAGGTAGTCCGGGGCAGGCGTGCATCATTTCGGCTGCACTCGGCGCGGCGTGACGGGGGCCCTCCCTCTCCCAGCCCCACCGCGCTAGCCTTGCGCTGTGCCCATGACCAGGTGACCGCATGACAGCCACCGTCGCCGGCCTCGTGACGCCGCACCTGCTGCGCGTCGTCGATCTCGCCAATGAAGCCGAGAAGGGCGTCAACGTGACCTGGCACGTGCGCGATGCGGTGGCGCGTACGATGGAGGAGCTGGGGCAGCAGTACAACGCGCCGGCGCTGGTGGCGGCGTTCGTCGACGGGCTGGAAGCGGCCGCGGCGCAGGCCGCGCCGCAGCGGGTCGCGTACATTGGCGCGCTGCGCGCCGCGGCGACCGCCGCGCGCGGCCTCGCGCGGGAGTGACGGCCGCTTCCACTTCGCTTCACTGCGCTGGAACGTCGCGCCCGGCAGCATCGGCCTTCCGCTTTTGTCCGGAGTGCCCCATGGCCAAGCGCATCGCCATCCTCGCCACCGACGGTTTCGAGCAATCCGAACTGATGGAGCCGCGGCGCCTGCTCAAGGACGCGGGGTTCCAGGTCGACGTGGTGTCGCCGAAGGACGGCGAGATCCGCGGCTGGAAGCACAAGGAGTGGGGCGACACGGTGCCGGTGGACGTGCCGCTGGCGAACGCCTCGCCCGACGACTACGACGCGCTGGTGCTGCCCGGCGGGCAGATGAACCCGGATGCGCTGCGCATGCAGCCGGCGGCGGTGGACTTCGTGCGCGCCTTCGCCGGCAGCGACAAGCCGCTCGCGGCGATCTGCCACGGGCCGTGGCTGCTGGTGGAAGCGGGCGCGGCCAAGGGCAGGCAGGTCACCTCGTGGCCATCACTGCAGACCGACCTGCGCAACGCGGGCGCGCAATGGCAGGACGCGCCGGTGGTCACCGACGGCCACCTGATCACCAGCCGCAAGCCGGACGACATCCCGCAGTTCACCGCGGCGGTGGTGCGCGCGCTGCAGTAGCCAGCTCGCGCGCGCATCGCGCGAGCGGCCCGTCGCGAGCGGGCTCCTCCGCGTGCATTCGCGCACGACGTCTGCGCACGCCGCGCCCGACAGCGTCGTTGCCGTACGACGGCCGCATCCGGCCATCGAGGATGACGTGCGCGTGGGAAGCAACGCTCCGGTTGCCGGGTCGGCAGGCAATCGTCGCGACCTGGCCGCCCGGCACCCGCGCGCCGGTTGCCCGCGGCTTCCGCTGCTTGCGGCATGATGGCGATCCTGTCGCTGCGAGGAAGTGCCGATGTCGTCGATCCTGCGCCTGTCCGCCTGCCTGCTGTTGATCGCGGGCCTTGCCGCCTGCCACCAGGACGCCCCGGCGTCTTCGACCGACGCCGCGGGTCCTGCCGCCTCGACACCCGACGCCGCCACGACCAGCGCCGCGCCGGCTGCAACGACGGACACCACGCCGGCGGAGACCTCCACGACGGGCATGGGCGAGGACCTCCCGCCGATCGCGCTCACCATGGACAAGGTCAAGGCGTACCTGCAGGCGCAGAAGAACCTCGCGCAGGTGGAGCAGGCCGATCCCGCGCTCGACGCCGCGCAGAACGCCTCCGAGGAAGCCTCCGCGAAGTACGCCGCGCGCCTGCAGGGGAACGCGAAGATGCGCGCGGCGATCGAGGCGGCCGGCCTGTCCACCAGCGACTTCGCGCGCATCGGCGATGCGCTGCTGGGCGGCATGATGACCGCGGGCGCGCTCGAAAGCGGCCAGCTCAAGAAGATCCCGGACGGCATCGATCCGGCGTCGGTGGAATTCGTCAGGCAGCACAAGGCCGAGCTCGCCGCCTTGATGGGCACGGGCAGCGGCGGCTGAACCCGCCCGCCGCGTCCTGCTGGCCCGCGCCGCGCCACTGCACGGCGCAGGGGTGGTGGTCATCGTTGCGCCTGCCGGTGCGCCGCGGAACTCCCTGCGCGCTGGCCGGCACCTGCGCGCCAGCGCTGGATGCGCCGCCCGTCGGGCCCCGGTGCCCGATCACCGCCTTCGGCCACGTCGACCTGGTGCAGTGCTGGACGCCGGTTCGCCCGCGCCATCGCCCCATGCTGATCGGCGCGCAGCCGCTGCCCTGGCGTCAGCCGTGCGCCTGCCCGCCGTCCGCCGGCGCCGGCGGCGCCCACCGGAACACCTCGTCCACCCGCTTGCCGAACACGTGGGCGATGCGGAAGGCGGCCTCGAGCGTGGGCGAGTAGCGGCCCTGTTCGATCGCGGCGATGGTCTGCCGGGTCAGGCCCACGCGCTGGCCGAGCTCGGCCTGGGTCATCTCCTGCGCGAGGAAGCGCAGGAGCTTGATGTCGTTGTCCATGCTCAGTGCGCCGCGCGCGGATGATAGGCGCGCAGGGTGAGCACGACGCGCAGCGTCTCCGACAGCACGATGAAGAACAGCGCGGCGTTGGCGACCTTCCAGCCGCTGTCGGTGAACGGCATGACCATGCCGCAGAGAATCATGCCGGTGAGCAGCATGAAGTACGCCGCGCGGGTGGCGCGCGCGTCGATGGCGTGGTCGCGCTCGTCGCCGTCCAGCGACTCGCCGCGGTGCTGGCGCCGCACCACCAGCTCGCCGCCGATGTAGCCCGCCGCGTGGATGCAGGCGATCACCGCCAGCAGGCCGAACTTCGACAGGGGGGTGGGCGTCAGCTGCGGGTAGGCGGCGACGATCACGAAGTAGACCAGGTAGGCCGGGCACATCGCCCAGACGGTGATCCACGCGCGCTTCTCGAGGACGGGCATTGCGGACTCCGTGTTCCGAACGGTTGACGTAATGTCAACTATAGCTGACACGATGTCAAGTGTTCGCTCTCGCTTCGTCGTCGGGCGCGCCCCGGCCGCCGGCAGGCGGAGGTCCGCCGCGACTACGTGCCCGCCGCGAACACCGCGGCCTGCGTGGCGAAGGCCCGCTGGTACGCCGGCCGCGCGACGCCACGGGCGAGGTAGGCGGCGAGGTTCGGGTGCTCCTCGACCAGGCCGGAGCCTTCGAGCCGGCGCAGCACGGTCACCATCAGCAGGTCCGCGGCGCTGAATGCGCCGTCGAGCCAGTCGGCGGCGCCGAGGTGCGCGGCCAGCTGTGCCAGCCGCGTGCGCACGCGTTCGTCGAGCACCGGCTGCCGCTGCGCGAACCACGGCTCCCCGCGTTCCAGCAGGAGCGCCATCGAGCGCTCGACGATCGGCGGCTCGACCGTGCCGATGGCGGCGAACATCCAGGCGATCGCGCGGGCGCGGGCATGCACGTCCGCCGGCAGCAGGCCGGGGGACTGCTGCGCGAGGTGCAGGACGATCGCGCCGGATTCGAACAGCACGAGGCCGCCGTCCTCCCAGGTGGGGATCTGGCCGAACGGATGCCGGGCGAGATGCGCCGGCTCCTTCAACGCGGCGAACGACAGCAGTCGCACGTCGTAGGGTTGGCCGGTTTCCTCCAGCGCCCAGCGCACGCGCAGGTCGCGCGCGAGGCCGCGGCCGCGGTCGGGGGACTGCGCGAAGGCGGTCAGGGTGGGCATGCCGGGCTCCGTCGGATCGGATGTCTGATCCTGCGACGAGTGGCGGGGCGGGGGATCGACAGCAACGCGTGCGAAGGGCCTGTCCGGGCACGGGCGGCCGTGAAGCGGGGCGGATGGTCCGGGCGCGCTGCGCTTGCCCGGCGGCGTGGTCAGGCCGCTTCGGTGTCGAGGATGCG
>JBQCFN010000088.1:0-3894 GCA_051959035.1 Lysobacteraceae bacterium
AGCGCGGCGGCGGCGCCTCGCCCTTGCTCAGCGCCTTGAGCAGTTGCTTGAAGCCTTCCACGTGCTGCGGCGCGACCAGGTCGAGGAGCGACATGCCTTCGATCTCGTCGAACGACTCGTACCCGAACATCTCCAGGTACGCGGCGTTGGCGCGGATGTGCATGCCCTCGTGCACGTAGGCGATCGGATCGCGCGAGGACTCGATCAGGGCGTCGCAGCGCCGCTCGGTCTCGCGCACCTGCGCCTCCAGCCGGCGCAGCGCGCGGCGGGCCTCGAGGTCGGTCCATTCGGTCTTGACCACCCCGAGCAGCTGCTGTGGCTTGTGGCGCAGGGCGAGGCCGCGCACGCCGCCGGCCAGCGCCTGGGTCAGGATGGCGTCGTCCACGTGCTCGGCCACCGCCACCACCGGCAGGTCCTTGCCGCTGGACTTGACCAGCTGCAGCACCTCATCGAGGGTGACCGCCTTGCCCTGCTGCGCGGCGAGGACGAGGTCGATCGCCTGCTGGCCGACCATCGCCACCATCTCCTCGGCCGACGCGGGCCGGTGCGGGCGCACGGCGATGCCGGCATTGCGCAGCATGCTGACGATGGCCTCGGCGTCTTCGACGCTGTCGTCGACGATCATCAGGCGCAGTGCGGTGTCGGGTCCGTGCGGCATGCGTCTCTCCGTATTCCGCCGGGGTTCTACACGATGCACGCCCCGGCGTCCATTGCACTTCAGAGCGGGCGCTTGCCCGTATCGCCCGGGATTTCGCGCACCAGGCGGGGCACCAGGTAGCCCGGCAGGCGCGCCGCCAGTCCGGCATGCAATCCGCGCGCCACCGCGTCGGGCACTTCGAAGTGCGCGGTGCCGGCGACGCGGTCGAGCTGGTGCAGGTAGTAGGGCAGCACGCCGGCGGCGAACGCGCGCCCCGAGAGCGCGGCCAGCGCCTCCTCTGAATCGTTCACCCCGCGCAGCAGCACCGCCTGGTTGAGCAGGGTGGCGCCCGCCGCTCGCAGGCGGCCGAGCGCGGCATCCACGGAGGGGTCGAACTCGTTGGCGTGATTGGCATGGATCACGAAGGCGACCGGCCACTGCAGCGCGCGCAGCCAGCCTGCCAGCTCCGCATCGACCCGCTCGGGCAGCACCACCGGCAGCCGGCTGTGGATGCGCAGGCGGCGCAGGTGCGGGATCCCGGCGAGCGCGGCGGTGAGCTCGGCCAGCTTGGACGTGGCCAGCGACAGCGGATCGCCGCCGGAGAGGATCACTTCCTCGATCGAGGCGTCGCCCGCGACCACGGCGACCGCCTCGCGCCAGCCGCCGGCCGCCGCGGTTTCCTCCGCATAGGGAAAGTGGCGGCGGAAGCAGTAGCGGCAGTGGATCGCGCAACTGCCGGTCGCCACCAGCAGGGCGCGGCCGTGGTACTTGCGCAGGACGCCGCCGCCCGCGCGCGCGGCATCGTCGCCGACCGCGTCGAGGGCGAAGCCGGGCACCACGCGTTCCTCGTCGTCCAGCGGCAGCACCTGGCGCAGCAGCGGATCGTGCGGGTCGCCCGGGCGCATGCGCGCGACGAAGCCGCGCGGCACCCGCAGCGGGAACTGCGCGGCGGCGGCCTCCGACACGCGCGCGGCCAGCGCCGGCAGGCCGAGCAGGGCGAGCAGTTCGCGCGGGTCGCGCACCGCCTCGCGCCACGCCCGTTTCCAGTCGGCGGTGGCGGCGTGCTGGGGCCCGGCGGGCTGCAGGGCAGGGGAGGCAGCAGGTATCATTGCGCGTCCGAATCACCGGGCCCCGGCGCGCGCAACGCGCGGCCCGGAGTCCCAAAGCCTTTCATTTTAGCCGTCCGCGCGACGGCCCAGCAGGAGTGTCCGATGGCCAGCCTTGGCATGAACGACGTGAAGACCGGCCAGAAGATCCTGGTCAACAACGAGCCCTGCGTCATCACCGAGACCGAATACGTCAAGCCGGGCAAGGGCCAGGCGTTCACCCGGGTCAAGTACCGCAACATCAAGTCCGGCCGCGTGGTCGAACTGACGATGAAGGCGACCGACTCGCTGGAAGTGGCCGACGTGGTCGACACCGACATGCAGTTCCTCTACGCCGACGGCGAGTACTGGCACTTCATGAACCAGGAGTCGTTCGAGCAGTTCCAGGCCGACAAGACCGGCATGGGTGGCGCCGAGAAGTGGCTCAAGGGCGAGGAGGAGTGCGTGGTGACGCTCTGGAACGGCACCCCGATCGCGGTGCAGCCGCCGAACTTCGTCGAGCTGAAGATCGTGGAGACCGACCCCGGCGTGCGCGGCGACACCTCCGGCGGCGGCGGCAAGCCCGCCACGCTGGAAACCGGCGCGGTGGTGCGCGTGCCGCTGTTCGTCGGCCAGGACGAGGTGATCAAGGTCGACACGCGCTCGGGCGAATATGTGTCGCGGGTGAAGTGACCACCCGCCGCGGCGTGGCCGCGCATCCGCCCGGGTGCGCGCCGCGTGCGGCCAGTCCCAGTGGCGCCCGGCGGGCGCCGGAACGACGCCTTCCACGATGACCACCGACGCCCCCGTTGCCTGCGACCTCCTGATCGAAGCCGGCTGGGTCGTGCCGGTGGTCCCGCACGGCGTGGTGCTGGAGGACCATGCCGTCGCCGTGCGCGACGGCGCGATCGTGGCCGTGCTGCCGCGCCATGAGGCGCGCGAACGGTTCGCCGCCGCCGAGGTGGTCGCGCGACCGAACGCGGCGCTGGTGCCCGGGCTGGTCAACGCGCACACCCACAACCCGATGACCCTGCTGCGCGGGGTCGCCGACGACCTGCCGCTGATGCAGTGGCTGCAGGGCCACATCTGGCCGCTGGAAGCGCGGCTGATCGGACCGGAGTTCGTCGGCGACGGCGTCGCGCTCGCGATCGCCGAGATGCTGCGCGGCGGCACCACCTGCTGCAACGAGAACTACTTCTTCCCAGACGCGCAGGCGGCGACCTACCGCCGCTACGGCTTCCGCGCGCTGGTCGGGCTGCCGGTCATCGACTTCCCGTCCGCATGGGCGCGCAGCGACGACGAGTACTTCGACCGCGCCCGCGAAGTGCACGACCAGTGGCGCAACGATCCGCTGGTCGGCACCGCGTTCGCGCCGCATGCGCCATACACCGTCTCGGACGCGAGCTTCGAGCGCATCCGCATGCTGTCCGACCAGCTCGACGTCCCGGTGCACTGCCACGTGCACGAGACCGCGCACGAGGTCGCCGAGTCGCAGCAGGCGCACGGCCAGCGCCCGCTGGCCCGGCTGGACCGGCTGGGCCTGGTCAACGACCGCCTGGTCGCGGTGCACATGACCCAGCTCACCGGCGCCGAGATCGCGCTGTGCGCGGAGCGCGGGGTCAGCGTGGTGCATTGCCCCGAGTCGAACCTCAAGCTCGCCTCGGGCTTCTGCCCGGCGGCGGCGCTGCTGCGGGCCGGCGTCAACCTCGCCATCGGCACCGACGGCGCGGCGAGCAACAACGACCTCGACATGATCGGCGAGATGCGTACCGCCGCCCTGCTGGCCAAGGCCGTGGCCGACGACGCCGCGGCGCTGGACGCGGCCAGCGCGCTGCGCGCGGCCACCCTCGGCGGCGCGCGTGCGCTCGGCTGGGGCGACCGGATCGGCTCGATCGAGCCGGGCAAGCAGGCCGACCTCGCCTGCGTCGACCTCGACGCCGTCGAGACCCAGCCGCTGCACCATGTCGTCTCCCAGCTGGTCTATGCCGCCGGGCGCGGACAGGTCACCGACGTGTGGATCGCCGGCCGCCGCAAGCTGCGCGAGCGCGCGCTGGTGGACATGGACGAGGCCGCGCTGCTGGCGAACGCGCGCCAGTGGCGAGAGCGCATCGCGGCGATCCGCGTGTCGTGAGCACGTACCAGGCAGCCATGGACGAGGACGCATGAACGCCA
>JBQCFN010000089.1:0-2553 GCA_051959035.1 Lysobacteraceae bacterium
GGCGCTCGGCGCGACCGTGAGCGTGCCGACGCTGGGCGGCCCGGTCGAGGTGCGCATTCCGGCGGATTCCGAGGCCGGCCGCAAGCTGCGCCTGCGCGGGCGTGGCCTGCCGGGCGGGCTGCAGGGCGCCGCCGGCGACCAGATCATCGACCTGGAAGTGCTGGCGCCGCGCGCGCACGACGACGCGCAGCGCGAGGCCTACCGCAAGCTGGAGGACGCCTTCGGCAGCGACTGGCGCCGCGCCTGAGGCTCAGGCGGCGGCGTCGCCGTCTTCCGGCGCCGGGCCGGTGCCGACGTGGCTGGTGATGATCTCGGCCAGCTCGGATTCGCTGAAAGGCTTGGTCAGGTAGGCGCGCGCGCCCTGGCGCATGCCCCACACGCGGTCGGTGTCCTGGTCCTTGGTCGTCACCAGGATCACCGGGATGTGCTTGGTGGTTGGCTCGCGGGTGATCGAGCGGGTGGCCTGGAAGCCGTTGAGGTTCGGCATCACCACGTCCATCAGGATCAGGTCGGGGATCTCCCGCTTGGCGGCCTCGACCCCCGCCGCGCCATCCTCGGCGGTGAGCGCCTCGTGGCCGAGCTTCTCGACGATGCGGCGGATGCCCATCAGCTGCGAGGGCGAATCGTCGACGATCAGGATGCGGGCCATGCGGATTCCCCGGGAAGACGCGGTCGATTGTAGCGGCGGCGCCGCGCGCCGCAAGCCGCTAGAGGCGGACCAGCGTGCGCCCGAAGGAGCCGCCGGCGAGCATGGTGGCGAAGACGTCCGGCAGGCCGTCCAGGCCCACCTCGCGCGTGCAGATGCGCTCCAAGTGCGCCGGCTTCCAGTCCGAGGCCAGCCGCCGCCACAGTTCCTCGCGGATCGCCCGCGCGGTGCCCGCGGAGGCCACGCCGAGCAGCGACACGCCGCGGATGATGAAGGGCATGACGGTGGTGGCGAGGTCGCTGGTCGCGGCCAGCCCGGCGCTGGCGACGTTGCCGTAGGGCGACGTCTGCGCGAGCAGGCTGGCCAGCATGGGGCCGCCGACGTTGTCGAGGCCGCCGCCGAAGCGCGCTGATTCCAGCGGCCGCCGGGTCGCCAGCGCGTCGCGGCCGAGCACCTCGGCGGCGCCGATCACGCGCAGGAAGCCGGCCTGGTCGGCCTTGCCGCTGACGGCGTGCACGGCGAAGCCGGCGCGGCTGAAGATGTCGACCGCGAGCATGCCGACGCCACCGGTCGCGCCGGTCACGCACAGCGGCCCGAGCTCCGGCGCCTGCCGGTTCTCCAGCATGCGGAACAGCGCCAGCGCGGCGGTGAAGCCCGCGGTGCCGAGGATCATGCTTTCGCGCAGGCTCAGCCCGGCCGGCAGCGCGATCGCCCACTCGGCCGGCAGGCGCGCGTATTCCGAATAGCCGCCGTCGCGCGTCTCCGACAGCCCGCAGCCGGTGGCCAGCACCGCGTCGCCTTCGCGGAAGCGCGGATCGGCCGAGGCCAGCACGTGGCCGGCGACGTCGATGCCGCCGACCAGCGGGAAGCGGCGCAGGATCTTGCCCTGGCCGGTGCCGGCGAGCGCGTCCTTGAAGTTGACCGACGAGAACGCGGTGCGGACGACGATCTCGCCGGGCGACAGGTCGTCGATGGACAGCTCTTCGATGCCGCTGCGGTAGCCGGCGGCGTCGTCGTGGATGCGGAAGGCGCGAAAGCGCGCGGGCAGGCTCATCTCAGCTCCTTGCGGCGTTGTTCATCCACCCACTTGCTCGCCTGCGCCGGACGGTAGGCGCGCAACCACGCGAGCAGCGCGTCGAGGTCCTCGCCGTGCCAGAGGTCGCGGCGCTGGTCGGGATGCAGGAAGCGCTCGCCGACCATGCGGTCGAGCATCATGGCGAGCGGCGCATAGTAGCCCTCGACGTCGAGGAAGGCGCAGGGCTTGTCGCCGAGGCCGAGCTGGCGCCAGGTCAGCATCTCGAACATCTCGTCGAGCGTGCCGAAGCCGCCGGGCAGGGCGATGAAGGCGTCGCTGAGGTCGAACATGCGCGCCTTGCGCTCGTGCATGCTGCCGACGACCTCGAGCCGGCTCAGGCCGGCGTGGCCGACTTCCCAGCCGGCCAGCTGCTCGGGGATCACGCCGACCACCTCGCCGCCGGCGGCGAGCGCGGCGTCGGCGACGATGCCCATCAGGCCGACATTGCCGCCGCCGTAGACCAGCGCGAGCCCTTCGCGCGCGAGGCGCGTGCCGAGGATGGCCGCGCGCTCGGCGTAGGCCGGACGGGCGCCGGTGTTGGAGCCGCAGTAGACGCAGACCGCGCGCATCATGCGCGCCACGCCCGCCGCGCCATCAGGCGCGCTCCAGCAGCACGATGCCGGACATGCGGCGGCCCGCTTCGCGCCGACTGGACGACTGCAGGCGCGACAGCAACTGCCATAGCCACGCGCCGGGCATCCGGCGGTCCAGCCGTTGCGATTCGTCCCAGGTCGAGCGGAACTCGGCTTCCCTCCATCCGGCCGGAGCGAAGAAGGCGGTGCCTTCGGCCGGGCCGAAGCGGAACGGCGCATTGCCCGCGCGCAGCTTCGGC
>JBQCFN010000090.1:0-11741 GCA_051959035.1 Lysobacteraceae bacterium
ACCCAGATGCGCCGCGCGCGGGTGCGCAGCGAATTGCCGCGCGTCGCCCTGGTCGGCTACACCAATGCCGGCAAGTCGACCCTGTTCAACGCGCTCACCGGCGCCGACGCGTACGCGGCCAACCTGCTGTTCGCCACCCTCGACCCGACCGTGCGCCGCGTCGCGCTCTCCGGCGGCAGCGTGGTGCTGGCCGACACCGTCGGCTTCGTGCGCGACCTGCCGCACGAACTCGTGGCCGCCTTCCGCTCGACCCTGGCCGAGGCGCGCGAGGCCGACCTGCTGCTGCACGTCATCGACGCCGCCGACCCGCTGCGCGAGGAGCGCATCGCCCAGGTCGACGCGGTGCTCGAGGAGATCGGCGCGGGCGACCTGCCGCAACTGCTGGTCTACAACAAGATCGACCGCGTGGAAGGCGCGCGGCCGCGCCACGACCTGCCCGACGATGCCCACGACCATGGTGCGCACGGCAGCCGCGAGCGGGTGTGGATCTCGGCCCGCGACGGCCTCGGCCTGGACCTGCTGCGCGACGCCCTCGGCCAGCGCCTGGGCCTGCGCCGCGTCGCCGGCGAAATCCAGCTGCCGCCGGGGGCCGGCCGCCTGCGCGCGCGCCTGCACGAGCTCGGCGCGGTGCTCGCCGAACACCACGACGAACACGGCTGGACCCTCAGCCTGGACCTCGCCGAAGCGGACGCCGCGCGCATCGCCAGCCACGCCTACGGCGAGCCGCTGCGGCCGTTGCTGGCGGGGCAGGAGGCCCCCACCTCGCCCATTCCGGGCCGGCAGGCCCTAAAATCGGCCGCTCGCTCGCGGCCGCTTCATGCGCCCGTGAAGGCGCCACCGGTCACCATCCGCCGCGGCGGACAACACGGAGCAGGCATGGCCTGGAACATTCCCGGCGGATCCAAGGACGGCCGGCCCCCGCGCCGGCAGGGCGGCGCGCTCGAGCGCCTGCTCGACCCGCTGCGCGGCCTCGCCGGCGACGGCGGCGGCATCGGCCGCTGGATCGCCTTGGCGGTGGTGCTGTGGCTGGTGCTGAGCACCTTCGTGCTGGTCACCGAGCAGCAGCGCGGCGTGGTGCTGCGCTTCGGCCAGTTCGTCCGCGTCATGCAGCCGGGCCCCAACTTCAAGTGGCCGTGGCCGGTCGAGCGCGTGTACAAGGTCAACGCCACCCAGAGCAATTCCTACAGCGACAAGGTGCCGGTACTCACCCGCGACCTCAACATGGTCAGCGTGGACGTCAACGTGCAGTACAAGATCGGCGACCCGACCCTGTACCTGTTCGGCTCGCGCAACGCCGAGGACGTGCTCAAGGAAGCGGCGCAGAGCGCGGTGCGCGAGGCGGTCGGCCGTTCCGACATGGACACCGTGCTGTTCGCGCGCGGCCCGCTCACCGCCACCGTCAAGGAGCGCCTGCAGAAGGCCCTGGACGAATACCGCACCGGCCTGACGGTGACCGAGCTCAACCTGCCCGACGCGCGCTATCCGGACGAGGTCAAGGACGCCTTCGACGAAGCGCAGCGCGCCAGCCAGGACAAGAACACCTCGATCAACCAGGCCGAGGCCTACGCCAAGCAGGTCGTGCCGGAGGCGCGCGGCAAGGCGACCAGCGTGCGCACCGAGGCCGAGGGCTACCGCACCGCGGCGATCGCGCGCGCCACGGGCGATGCCCAGCGCTTCACCCTGCTGCTCGAGCAGTACAAGGCCGCGCCCGAGGTCACCCGCAAGCGGCTGTGGCTGGAAACCGTGCAGCAGGTGCTGGCCGAGAACCGCAAGGTGGTCGGCGGCGACGGCCGCCAGCTGGTCTACGTGCCGATGCCGGCCGCCCCGGCGGCGAACGCCGGCGCCACCGCGCCGCCGCAGGTCACCGCGCCCGACCTCGTCGCGCCGCCGGTCACCTCCACCCCCGACATCCGCCCCGAACGCAGTGCGCGCCCGACCGGCCGCGAGGAGCCGTCGCGATGAGGACGCCCGCCTGGATCACCCTGGCCGCCGTGGCGCTGCTCGCGCTGCTCGGCTCGATGTACGTCGTCGACGAAGGGCACAGCGCGCTGGTGCTCAACCTCGGCAAGGTCGTGCGCAGCGACGCCGGCCCGGGCCTGCACTTCAAGCTGCCGCTGGTGGAGAGCGCGCGCGTGTTCGACCGTCGCCTGCAGGTGCTCAGCGCCCAGCCCGAGCGCTTCATCACCAGCGACAAGCTCGACGTCAGCGTGGATTTCTTCGCGCTCGGCCGGATCGAGGACCTGCGCCGCTTCTACCGCGCCACCGGCGGCGACGAGGAGCGCGCGGTCAACCTGCTGGCGCCGATCATCCGCGACTCGCTGAAGAACGAGATCAATTCGCGCACCCTGCAGCAGGTCGTCTCCGGCGACCGCGAGGCGGTCGTGGCCGGGCAGATCCGCACGATCAACCGCGGCGCCGCCACCCTCGGCGTGCGCATCGTCGACATCCGCATCAAGCGGGTCGACCTGCCGAGCGACAGCAACGTGCTCAACTCGGTGTACGACCGCATGCGCTCGCAGCGCCAGCAGGCCGCCAGCCAGCTGCGCGCCGAGGGCGTCGAACTGGCCCAGGGCATCCGCGCCCAGGCCGACCGCGACCGCGCGGTGATCCTCGCCGAGGCCGAGCGCGACGCGCAGAAGCTGCGCGGCGAGGGCGACGCCCAGGCCGCGCGCATCTACGCCGAGGCGGCGTCGAAGGATCCGGGCTTCTATGCGTTCCAGCGCAGCCTGGAGGCGTACCGCAAGGCCTTCGACGACGGCAACGCGGTGATCGTGCTCGACCGCGACGATCCCTTCCTGCAGTACATGCGCAGCGACCGCTAGCGGCCGCCGCCCCGACGATTGCATCGCCGATGAACGACCTGTGGTCGGCCCTGTGCCTGGTGGCCGTGTTCGAGGGCCTGCTGCTGTTCGCCGCGCCCAACGCGTGGAAGCGGGCGGCCGAGCAGCTGTACGCCATGCCCAACCTGCGCCTGCGCGCGCTGGGCGGGGTGATCGTCATCGCCGGCCTGCTGGCGCTGCACCTGCTGCGGAGCTGACGGCCGGGGCGGCGGGGCCGAGCAGGCCAAGGATCGCCGCGCGGATGGCCGGCCAGGCCGCCGAGCCGGGGCGGGGCAGGTCGAAGTGGCCGATGCCGGGCACCAGCACCAGCCGCACAGGATCGCCGGCACGGCGTGCGGCATCGCGGTGGCGGGTGGCCAGCCACAGCGGAGCGATGTCGTCGCGCCCGCCCCAGACCAGCACCTGCGGCACCCGCAACGGCAGCAGGGTGGTGGCCGACACCTGCGCGTAGCGCGCGGGCACCGCGCCCGGATCGCCGCCGAGCAAGGTTTCCACCACCCGGCCGTCGCAGGCGTGGCGCTCCACGCGCCGCTCGGCGCCCAGGTCGGCGGCGCCGCCGAGGTCGACCACGCCGCGCAGCGGCAGCGGGGCGCGCGCATGCAGCACGCTGGCGCGCGGCAGGCGGCCGCGCGCGGCCGCCCACAGCGCGAGGTGGCCGCCGACCGAATGGCCGACCACGACCACCCGCGCGAGATCCAGCCGATGGGCCGGGGCGAGCGCGCCCAACGCGTCGATCGCCGCGCCCACGTCCGTGAAGGTGCCGGGCCAGCCGCTGCCCGGCTCGGGCAGGCGGCGGTATTCGATGTTCCAGCTGGCGATGCCCCCGGCGGCCAGCGCGTCGGCGATGGGCCGCATGTAGCCGAGGTCGGCGTAGTCCGCGCGCCAGCAGCCACCATGGACCAGCACCACCACCGGATGCGGCCCCGGCCCCGCGGGCACCCGCAGTTCGCCGAACTGCGAGGGCGCTTCGCCGTAGGCGATGCGCTGCGGGGCATCGGCCGCGCTGGTGGCGGCCGGCGTCGCCGCGGCCGCGGCACCGGCGGCCAGCATCCATGCCAGGGCCGTGGCGGGCAGGCGGTGGCGGATCCGGCGCATGCGGTGTCCCGGAAGGCGTGGCGAAGCCGTGGAGCGTAAACGACGCCCGCCGGGGTGGCCGCGCCGGCCGGAAACCCGGATAATGCACAAAAGCCGGGGGGCGACCTTCCGGCTTTTTTCGTGCGCGCCGCCCTTGTGGGCGGCTTGCAGCCGCGAGCCGTTCCGGCCACCCGGTTGCCGGTGCCAGCTCGCGGCCGCAAGCCGCTCCAACGCAAAAAAGAGACCAGCAGGAGCTACACATGGGTCAGTCAGTCGTGGTGTTGGGTGCCCAGTGGGGCGATGAAGGCAAGGGCAAGATCGTCGACCTGCTGACCCAGGACATCGGCGCGGTCGTGCGCTTCCAGGGCGGCCACAACGCCGGCCACACCCTGGTCATCAACGGCAAGAAGACCGTGCTGCACCTGATCCCGTCGGGCATCCTGCGCCCCGACGCGCTGTGCCTGATCGGCAACGGCGTGGTGCTCAGCCCGGCCGCGCTGCGCAAGGAAATCGGCGAGCTCGAGGCCAGCGGCGTGGAAGTGCGCTCGCGCCTGAAGATCAGCCCGGCGACGCCGCTGATCATGCCGTACCACATCGCGCTGGACCAGGCGCGCGAGAAGGCCGCCGGTGGCAACGCGATCGGCACCACCGGCCGCGGCATCGGCCCGGCCTACGAGGACAAGGTCGCCCGCCGCGGCATCCGCGTGGCCGACCTGCACTATCCGCAGCAGCTCGCCGACAAGCTGCGCGGCACGATGGACTACCACAACTTCGTGCTGACGAAGTACCTCGGCGTCGACGCGGTCGACTACCAGCAGACGCTCGACGAGGCGCTCGCCTTCGGCGAATACGTCGAACCGATGAAGTCCGACGTCGCCGGCATCCTGCACGAGCTGCGCAAGCAGGGCCGCAAGGTGCTGTTCGAGGGCGCGCAGGGCTCGCTGCTCGACATCGACCACGGCACCTATCCCTACGTCACCTCGTCCAACACCACCATCGGCGGCGCCTTCGCCGGCACCGGCGTGGGCGCGGGCGACATCGACTACGTGCTCGGCATCGCCAAGGCCTACGCCACCCGCGTGGGCGGCGGCCCGTTCCCGACCGAACTCGACGACGACGTCGGCCAGGCGCTGCGCGACAAGGGCCAGGAATACGGCGCTACCACCGGCCGGCCGCGCCGCTGCGGCTGGATGGACATCGTCGCGCTCAAGCGCGCGGTCGCGATCAACGGCATCAGCGGCCTGTGCATCACCAAGCTCGACGTGCTCGACGGCATGGAGAAGCTGCGGGTGTGCATCGCCTACGAATACCGCGGCAAGCGCACCGAGTACGCGCCGCTGGACGCGGCCGGCTGGGAGGAGTGCACGCCGGTCTACCTCGAGTTCCCGGGCTGGGAGGAAAGCACCTTCGGCATCACCGACTGGGAACGCCTGCCCGCCGCCGCGCGCGCCTACCTGCGCGCGCTGGAGGAACTCGCGGGTTGTCCGCTGGCGATCGTCAGCACCGGGCCCGACCGCGACGCGAACATCGTGCTGCAGGATCCGTTCGCCTGAGGAACGCGCCCGGCAACCCATGCCACGACGACAGGCCCGCCCCGCGCGGGCCTTCGTTTTTCCCGCGCTGTCGCAGCGCCGCCGGCGCGCGGGCCCTCCCGCGTCAGGAAGGTGAAGCCCCGCGTGTTTGAACCGGGGCCGCCGTTCCGGTATGAAGGCCGGGGGGGTGCGGGTGGAACGGTACATCGCGGAACTCGAGTCGCCGCGCGGGGCGCGCCGGCGCAACGTGCGGTTCGCGGAAGGCCTGGTGGCGGCGGTGCTGCTGCTGGTCCTGACCGCCGCCTACGGCATGCTGCAGGAGCAGCGTGCCCGTGACGCGCGCGAGTACGTGCGGCACACCCTCGCCATGCAGGAAGCGGCCACGCAGCTGGAGACGGCCAGCGGGCTGATGGAGATCCAGCATCGCGGCTTCCTGATCCGCGGCGACACCGAGGCACGGGTCCTGCGCGAGCGTGCCCATGCGCAGGGGCAGCGCAGCGCCGGCGAGCTGCTGCGGCTGGTGGCATCCGATCCGACGCTTTCCGCCGAAACCAGGCGCGCGATCGATGCCTTCGAGGCGCGCCATGCGCGCATGCTCGACAGCACCCGCGTGGCCGACACCCAGGGCCTGGAGGCCGCGCGCCGCCGCGTGCCCTTGCAGGGCATCGGGTCGGTCGACGCCGTCTTCGCCAGGCTCGACGCCGTGCGCGCCCACCAGGCCAGGCTGCTGGCGAGCCAGTCCGCGCTGGCCGAGCGGCAGGCGGGGCACTTCCGCGTGGTGCTGGCCGTCGGGACCGTGCTGGCGCTGGTGCTGGTGACCCTCATCACCGTGCTGATGCTGCGCCAGCTCTCGCGCAACGCGCGGCTGGGCGCGAAGCTGCTGGAAGCGCACCTGCTGCAGAAGCAGAAGACGATCGAGCTCGAGCGCAGCAATCGCGACCTCGAGGCCTTCACCTATACCATCTCGCACGACCTGCGAGCGCCGCTCCGCCACATCGACGGCTACGTGCGCATGCTGCAGGAAGACGCCGGCGACGCCCTCGAGGCCGAGCCGCGGCGCTACCTCGACACGATCAGCGACAGCGCGCGCCGCATGGGCGCGCTGATCGACGACCTGCTGGCCTATTCGCGGCTCGGGCGCAAGCCGCTGGACTGCGCGCGCCTGGACATGAACGCGCTGACCGAGCGGGTGCTGCCCGATGCGGGCGCCGGGGCAAGCGCCGCCACCGTCGAGGTGGGGACGCTGCCCGAGGCCTGGGGGGATCCGGTCCTGCTGCGCCAGGCCTGGGTGAACCTGCTGTCCAACGCGATCAAGTACAGCGCGCCCAAGGGCGCCGAGGCCCGCATCGAGGTCAGCGGGGAGCGCGACGGCGACCGGGTCCGCTACCGGATTCGTGACAACGGCGTCGGTTTCGACATGCGTTACGCGGACAAGCTGTTCGGCGTGTTCCAGCGCATGCATTCACAGGACGACTTCGAAGGCACCGGCGTGGGGCTCGCGATCGTCCAGCAGGTGGTCCACCGGCACGGCGGGCACGTGTCAGCCGAGTCCACGCCCGGCCAGGGCGCATGTTTCACCATCGAGCTTCCCATGGAGGGCGCATGAGCTACGAGCCGATCGAGGTCCTGCTGGTGGAGGATTCCCGCGCAGACGCCGAAATGACCCTGCGCACGCTGAAGAAGCGCGGCATCGCCAACCACATCGAGTGGGTGCGCAATGGCGTCGAGGCGCTCGAGTACCTGTTCCGCGAGGGCGCCTACGCCCAGCGCGCCGGCGGCCAGCCGCGGCTGGTGCTGCTCGACCTGAAGATGCCGATGATGGATGGCCTGCAGGTGCTGGAGCGGATGAAGTCCGACCCGCGCACGCGCACCATCCCGGTGGTGATGATGACCTCCTCGCGCGAGGAGGGCGACCTGCTCGCCAGCTATCGCCTCGGCGTCAACAGCTACGTGGTCAAGCCGGTGGACTTCGACGCCTTCGCCGAGATGATCTCCGAGGTCGGCATGTACTGGATGATCGCCAACCAGACGGTGGACGAAGGGAGCGGCGACTGATGGAACAGGCCGCGACGCAGGTGCCGTTGAAGGTGCTGATGGTCGAGGACTCGGCGGCGGACGCCGAGCTGCTCCTGCGCGAACTGCGCCGCCTTGGCCGCCCGGTCAGGCACCATCGCGTGCATTCGGCGGGGATGCTGCACGAAGCGCTCGAGGAGTTCTCGCCCGACATCGTGCTGAGCGATTACTCGATGCCCGGGTTTGGCGGCCAGGACGCGCTGGAGATCGTGATCCAGCGCGCGCCGCTCACGCCGTTCGTCTACGTGTCCGGCACCATCGGCGAGGAGCGCGCGATCGAGGCGCTGCAGCGCGGCGCCTGGGACTACGTGCTGAAGGAAAACCTGCGGCGCCTGCCGGCGGCGATCGAGCGCGCGCTCAAGCTCAGCGCCGAGCGCGCCGAGCGCGCGGCGATCCAGCGTGCGCTGCGCGAGAGCGAGGAACGCTTCCGCGGCATCGTCGAAAGCAGCCAGGACTGGATCTGGGAAGTGGATCCGGCGCTGCGGGTGAGCTACAGCAATCCCGCCGTCGCCGACATCCTCGGCTACCCGCCGGACGAGCTGCTTGGCCGCGTGGTGTACGAGCTGATCGACCCGGCCGACCACGTCGAAGTCGCCAGGCGGATGCCCGCGCTGCAACGTGACCCGCAGGGCTGGCGCCGCTGGCGCCTGCGCTGGCGCCATCGCGACGGGCACCGCCGCGTGCTGGAAAGCACCGGCCGCCCGCTCTTCGAGGACGCGTGCCTGCTCGGCTATCGTGGCGTGTGCCACGACGTCACCGAGCGCCTGCAGCAGGAAGCGCAGATCCGCCGGCTCGCCCGCATCCATGCCGTGCTCGGCGCGGTCGGCAACATGGCGCTGCGCGCCGCGGACCGCGACGAGCTGCTGCTCGCGGCCTGCCGCATCGCGGTGGAGCAGGGTGGCTTCAAGGCGGCCAGCGTCGGCGTGCGCGAGGGCGACACGCTGCGCGTCGCGCGCACCTACGGGGACGCCGCGCTGATCTCGGCGGTCGCGCCGGCGCTGCCGGTCCCGCTGTCAGGCGGCGGCTACGACGAGCACCCGAGCGTGCGCGCGCTCAACGAGGAGCGCATCGTCTCCGTGCCCGACTACGCGGTGGACGAGTTCGCGAAGGTGCCCGCCGCGTTGCGCGCCACCATGCTCGAGCACGGCGTGCGCTCGCAGATCTCGCTGCCGCTCGGCAGCCCGCCCTGGGGCCTGCTCGCCTTCTACTCGGACACCGCGCAGGTGTACGACGAGGAGGAAGTCGCGCTGCTGCAGCGCCTCGCGCACGAACTCGACTACGCGATCGACTTCCTCGCCCGCGGCGAGCGCCTGCAGTATCTCGCCTACCACAATCCCTCGACCGGCCTGCCCAACCGCGCCGCCTTCCAGCAGCGCGTCGCGCGCCTGCTGTCGCGCGGGCGGGTCGGCGTGGTGGCGCTGGAAGTGCGCGGCCTCGCCCGCATCGGCAGCGCGCGCGGGCGCGACTTCGCCAACCACCTGCTGGTCGAGATCGGCGGCGCGCTGATCGGCCTGCGCAAGGGCCTGCACGTGTCGCATCCGGAAGGAAACGCGTTCCTGCTGGCGTTCGCGATGGAAGACACGCTGGAGGAAGAGTGCCGGTGGCTGGAGGAGCAGCTCGAGGCGCTCATGCGCCGGCCGCTGGTGGTCCATGGCGAGCGCGTCCACGTGAACCTGCGCGCGGGCATGGCCGCCGGTCCCGGACACGGCGCCGACGCCGAAACGCTGGAGCGCAACGCGCTTGCGGCGCTGTCCGACGCGTCCGCGCACGCGGCGCAGCTGCGCTGCTACAGCGAGGACATCAGCCACCGCACCGCCCGCCGGATCTCGGTCGAGGCGGACCTGCGGCAGGCGCTGGAGGGCGAGCAGTTCGTGCTGCACTACCAGCCGAAGTTCGATGCGGTGAGCGGAAGGCTGGCCGGCGCGGAAGCGCTGCTGCGCTGGAAGCACCCGGTCGACGGACTGGTGTCGCCGGCCGAGTTCGTGCCCGTGCTGGAGGAAACCGGCCTGCTGGTGGCGGTCGGCCGCTGGGTGCTGCGCGAGGCGCTGGCGACCGCGCAGGCCTGGCGTGCGCGCTGCCCCGACATGCGGGTGGCGGTGAACGTGTCGGCCCGCGAGCTGCGCCATGCCGACTTCATCGATGCCTGCCGCGAGCTGCTGTCGCCCTTCGGCGACAAGGCCCCGATCGACATCGAGGTGACCGAAAGCGTGATCGTCGACGACGTCGACCACAGCGTGCAGCTGCTGCAGGCATTGCGCGCTTTCGGCTGCAAGGTGGCGATCGACGACTTCGGCACCGGCTATTCCTCGCTCAACTACCTGGTGCGCCTGCCGGTCGACACCCTCAAGATCGACCGCAGCTTCGTCGCCATGCTGGAGCACAGCCCGGAGACGGTGACGCTGGTGACCAACACCATCGGCCTGGCCCACGCGCTGGGGCTGGACGTGGTGGCCGAGGGCGTGGAAACCGAGGCGCAGGCCGGCGTGCTGCGCGACCTCGGCTGCGAGGTCCTGCAGGGCTACCTGCTCGGACGACCGCTGCCGGCCGAGGACTTCGCGGCGCGCTTCCTCGCCTGATCCGTCGCGACGCGCGGCCCGCGCGGGGAGGCTAGGGCGCGCCCCCGCCGTGGCGCGCGTACACGGTCGTGCTGCCGTCGCGCTTCACCAGTTCCACCACGTAGGGCGGCGTGCGGCCGTCGGGCGTTTCCATGCCGGGCGAGCCCATCGGCATGCCGGGCGCGGCGAGGCCCTTGGCGTCCGGTCGTTCCGCCAGCAGGCGCTTCACGTCCGCGGCCGGCACGTGGCCTTCGATGAAGTAGCCGGCGATCTCCGCGGTATGGCACGAACCCTTGCCCGCCGGCACGCCGACCCGCCGCTTGGTCGGCTCGACGTCGGCCTCGTCGTGCACCTCCACCCGGAACCCGGCGTCGCGCATGTGCTTCACCCAGCCGGTGCAGCAGCCGCAGGTTGGCGACTTGTGCACCACCAGCACCGGCTGGCGCGGCACCGGCGACATCGCCGGCGCGGGGGGCGCGGCGTGGGCGGCCGGCACGGCGGCGAGGGCCAGCAGCAGGAGGGTGGGCAGGAGCGGGCGCATGGCGCATCCCGGTTCGGGCGGAGGCCCGATTCTGCCACCGCGGCGGATTCACCGTCCCGCGACCGCCGCGGAGCGACCGTGGCCGCAACCCGCACGCCGCCGAGGCCGCCATGCGCCGCCCACTCGCCACCGCCACGCTTGCCCTGCTGCTGGCCAGCTGCGCCAGCACGCCCACGGTGCGGACCGACCACGATCCCGCCGTGCAGTTCGCCGGCTACCATACCTACAGCTGGCGGCAGAAGCCGCAGGAAGGCCCGGCGCTGCTGATGCAGCGCATCGTCGACGACATCGACGCGCAGCTCGCCGCCAAGGGCTGGCGACAGGTGCCCGACGGCGGCGACGTCGCCCTCGCCGCGCACGTCGCCACGCGCGAGCGCCACCGCGTCGACACCTTCTACGACACCCCGATGTGGGGCGGCTGGGGCTGGCATGGCCCGTGGGCGTGGGGTACCGGCTACGCCCACACCAGCACCACCAGCTACACGGTCGGCACGCTGCTGGTCGACATGTTCGACGCCAACACCCGCCGCGCGATCTGGAGCGGCGTCGCCGAAGGCACGGTGCCCGCCAAACCCGAACAGATCAACCAGAAGCTCGACGCCGCGGTGGCGAAGATGTTCGCCGGCTTCCCGCCCGACACCGTCCCGCGCTGAGCAATCCCCCATCGCCGCAAGAACGGCGTCCGCGCCTGCACATCGTCCTGGCGGTCGTCGCGCACAAGGAGAACGCCATGCCCCGTTCCGCCCGCTGGCTCCTGCTGCCGCTCGCCGTCGTCCTGCTCGCCGGCTGCTCCGCCATCGGCGGCATCTTCAAGGCCGGCATGTGGACCGGCATCCTCGCGCTCGTCGTGGTCATCGCGATCGTCGCGTGGCTGTTCAGCCGGCGGGGGTAGCGGGCTGCACCGTCGCCTGAACGACGCTCCAAGGTGGCGGCCCGGCGATGAATTCATCCAGCCGAGGCAGTCGGTCGTGAAGCAGATCAACGCCAACCGGACCATCGAAGCCGATTCCTTGTTCGACGGATTCCCGCAACAGCGGGCGGATTGGCTGCAGCTCCTGCATTCCGCACGCGTGAGCCCCGCGGTTTTTGGCGTCCAGGCAAGAAAGCTCGTGGAACTCTTCCTCGC